>PHBS01000231.1 GCA_002841995.1 Chloroflexi bacterium HGW-Chloroflexi-8 | reverse complement strand
CATCAATTACAGGAGCACTCTGTAGTTTTGGTGCGTGGTGGTCGTGTAAAAGACTTACCTGGTGTTCGATATCACATTGTTCGTGGAACTCTGGATAGCACCGGTGTTAACAACCGTGGACAGGGCCGTTCTAAATACGGTTCCAAGAAACCAAAAGCTGGTAAAAAATAGATTAGAACGGAGTAAGATATATGCGTCGTACAAAACCGGAGAAGAGGTTAATTCCTCCCGATATTCGTTACAATAGTGTTTATGTGCAAACCTTTGTTCACCATATTATGAAAAATGGAAAGAAAAGTGTTGCGCAACGTTTGGTTTATGATGCCTTTGAAATTGTGCAAGAAAAAACTGGCAAAAACCCGGTTGAAGTTATGGAAACTGCTATAAAAAATGTTGGTCCTTTAATGGAAGTCAAACCCCGACGTGTCGGTGGAGCTACTTACCAGGTACCAATGGAAGTTACAGCTGATCATCGTGTTGCTCTGGCGATTCGTTGGATTATTTCTTCTTCACGTTCGCGCTCTGGACATTCTTTTTCAGAAAAGTTTGCCTCAGAGATTATGGATGCCTCTGTTGGTCAGGGTTCTGCTGTTCGTAAACGAGAAGAAACCCATAAAATGGCCGAAGCAAACCGGGCATTCTCACATTATCGAGTTTAATAGAGTATTAGGTAATCATGGATCGTACTTTTCCATTAGAAATGTGTCGGAATATCGGAATCATTGCGCATATTGATGCCGGTAAAACCACCACAACAGAACGAATTCTTTTTTATACGGGAAAAACGTATAAAATTGGCTCTGTAGATGATGGTACAACCGTTACCGATTGGATGGCACAAGAAAGAGAACGTGGGATAACCATCGTTTCTGCTTCGGTTACTGCTGAATGGAAAGGTTACCAGATCAATATTATTGATACACCTGGTCACATCGATTTTACAGCCGAAGTTCAACGTTCTTTGCGTGTGTTGGATGGCGGTGTAGTCGTTTTTGATGCTGTTCAAGGTGTTGAGCCTCAAAGTGAAACTGTCTGGAGACAGGCTGATCGTTATAAGGTTCCCCGGATCTGTTTTGTAAATAAGATGGATCGTGTTGGTGCTTCTTTTGATCGGTCAATTGCTTCAATTATTGATAGACTAGGCGCATTTCCGATTGCAATGCAACTCCCAATTGGTTCTGAATCTGCTTTTGTTGGCGTGATCGACCTCGTTGAAATGAAAGCAATTTACTGGGAAGACCAGGAAGGTCGCGAACCCATTATTCGTGAAATACCTTCCGAATTGCTTGAATCAGCCCAAATTGCCCGCGAACAAATGATCGAAAAAGCAGCTGAAGTTGATGATAATTTAATCGAAAAGTATCTTGAAGGGCAAGAAATTACCACTCAAGAGCTCAAAACGAGTCTGCGTCAATCCGTTTTGGAAAGTAAAGCGACTTTGGTCTTTTGCGGGTCTTCCTTACGAAATAAGGGTGTACAACCTGTCTTAGATGCTGTTATCGATTTTCTGCCTTCACCTCTTGATATTCCACCGGTCACCGGTACATTAGTCAATACGGATGAAGTCATTGAATTGCATCCTATTGATAGTGAACCTTTGGCTGCCTTGGTGTTCAAAATTGTCACTGATCCATATGTTGGACGATTGGCATATTTCAGAGTCTATTCAGGAAAAATGATTGTTGGAAACACAGTCATAAATCCTGTAAAAGGCAAGAAAGAGCGTGTAGGTCGTTTGATTCGTATGTATGCAGATCGCCGGGAAGATGTTGAATCTATTCCTGCGGGTGACATTGGCGCAATTCTTGGGCTGAAATTTAGTTTCACGGGTGAAACACTTTGTGATGCCAGCAAACCGGTTGTTTTGGAAAGCATCAGTTTTCCTGAACCTGTGATTTCAATCGCAATTGAGCCAAAAACGACTGCGGATCAAGATAAAATGGGTGAAGCATTACGCCGGTTATCCGAAGAGGATCCTACGTTCCGTGTGAACACCGATGAAGCAACAGGTCAAACTGTAATTTCAGGTATGGGAGAGTTGCATCTGGATGTTTTAGTTGATCGTATGATGCGCGAATTTAATGTTAAAGCTAATGTAGGTCGTCCTCGTGTATCCTATCGCGAAACTGTTCAGAATGCTGTTAAAAATGTAAGTTACAAATATGTAAAACAATCCGGTGGACATGGACAATATGGACACGTTGTTTTTGATATCGAGCCATTAAGCCGAGGAGGCGGAGTAATTTTTGAGGTAAAAATCGTTGGAGGAACAGTTCCCAAGGAATATTTCAAAGCGATTGAAAATGGTGTTCGTGAAGCTGCGGAATCCGGAGCATTAGCTGGATATCCAGTCACGGACATAAAAGTTACTTTAGTTGATGGTTCTTATCACGAAGTCGATTCAAGTGAAATGGCATTCAAAATGGCAGGTGTTTTCGGTTTTAAAGAAGCATACCAAAAAGGAAAGCCGGTTTTACTTGAACCAATCATGAAAGTTGAAGTTGTCATGCCAGAAGATTATTTGGGCGATGTTTTAGGTCAGCTTAATTCACGTCGTTCAGAAATTCAAGGTATGGATGTCAGACCTGGAAATACACAAGCTGTGCATGCTATGGTTCCTATGGCTGAGATGTTTGGTTATGCTACTGAGTTGCGTTCGGGTACACAAGGTCGAGGTGTTTTCTCTATGGAATTCGATCACTATGCGCCTGTATCAGAAACCGTGGCACGTCGTATATTAAATTATTAAATTAAATCGATAGATTTTTAAGGAGTAGTTGATCTTATGGCGAAGGAGAAATTTGATCGCAGTAAACCACATTTGAATGTGGGAACGATGGGACATATTGACCATGGCAAGACGACGCTAACGGCGGCGATCACC
>PHBS01000053.1 GCA_002841995.1 Chloroflexi bacterium HGW-Chloroflexi-8 | reverse complement strand
AAATTGCAGAAAGAAACACGGATACTAAACAACTGGATTATTGGGATGAACTGCTTACTGCCCGGGCAATATTCATTATGAAAGAACGTTTTCTTGCAATAAAAGAAATCGAGAAAATTGCCAGTTTAAATCATAGAAAATTGACAGATAATGAAGAGATCCTACAATTCAGTTACCAGCCGGCATTCGAATTGATATCAGACAGTGTTAATAATGGACAGAAAGTGTTGGATAGCAAAGTCGATTTTCAAATTATGTCTGTAGAAGATTTAAAATCCGAATTTTCAAAACAATTAAAAAATAAACGCAAAGAAGAAATATCCAGAGGAGTGACTACAATTGGTCCACATAGGGATGAGATTAGATTTCTTGCAAATCAAATTGATCTGGGAGAATTCGGTTCTCGTGGACAGATTCGAACAGCTTTACTCTCCTTAAAGATCGGCGAAGTCGATTGGATGCACCTTCGGACCAATTTTCACCCAATTTTGCTTTTGGATGAGACAATGGCTGAATTGGATCAAATTCGAAGGAAAAAATTACTCGGATCAATCATTGAAGGTCATCAATCCATTCTTACCACTACCGACTTAAAATTATTTGATCATGATTTCGTTAAACAGGCCACGCTTTGGCATATTAAACAAGGCGTTGTTGAAGACACATCTTCGGTGAGGGATTAAGATCAGGATAGAGGTTTTTTTGAAGGTGTGCCAGAATTTCTTGGATACATTCGGGGTGTTGCTCCAATTTTATCGATGACGACAAGATATCTTTCCTCTGCAACACCTGGTATTACTACTGGTAAAAGTTGTTTTAGCCTACCACCCAGGACATGTATGGCATGATCTGATTGGTGAGCTTCTGCAGGTGCACTCCCACCTTTTTGAGCTATTACCTTGCCACCAATCCGAACTAAGGGTAGTAAATATTCCACCAAAATGGGTAGATTCGCAACTGCTCGTGCTACTGCCCAGTCAAATTTTTCTCTATATTCCGGATTTTGTCCCAAATCTTCCGCTCGGGATTGAATCACTTTGACATTTTCAAGACCTAATTGATGGATGATATGTTCACAAAAACGTGCCTTTTTTCCAATTGATTCGACCAAAGTCACTTTTAATTGAGGTATCAGGATCTTTAGTGGAATTCCAGGAAATCCAGCCCCAGTACCAACATCAATTAGCCGACCTGATTTTTTCTCTCCAAATGCAAGTGCACATGTCAAGGAATCTAAAAAATGTTTGCTTCGAATTTGAGAAATCTCTCGAATGGCGGTTAAATTAAATTTTTCGTTCCAACTTAACAATTCATTTTCAAATAATTTAAAGGCTTCAATTTGGGTTTCTGAAAGAGGCGTCCCAATTAATTTCTCAGTTTCTTTTGCAAATTTTTCCATAAAACTCCACCAACAAACATTTATCTGGTTGCTTTTTGGATCTTTCTTATCAAGGTAGCATATGTGGATCCAAATCGCACCATTGGGCTGGAATAACGTGTAATTCTCTCACCTTTACCTATCACTTGTCTTAAAGAATTCGAATCATGAAATTCTGGTAACATCAAAACTGCCCGTCCAACTTCTACGAGTGTATGTGCATCAGATCCAACAGTTCCTGCAAGATTGTTTTTCATTGCAAAATCAGCAGCTTTTTCATTGACGCTTTTAGTGAAACTCCTGGCATTAAAAACTTCAATTGCATCAATTAATGGCACTATTTTTTTCAAATCGCTTTGCTCCCACCCATGCCGTAAACGATCAAAAGGATGTGAAACACTGATAAAGGCATTTTGATCACGTAGAATATCGATCGTTTTCTCAGGGGAAAGACCAGATGGAACAATTTCCTGAACAAAAAATGCCAGTAATTCCCCCTGGGTTGTTAATATTTCTTCACCTACAATAATCAGATCGGGATCTAATTCTTTAGCTAGTAATGCACCATCAATTCGATTATGGTCACTAATGACGAGTCTGTTTAGCTTTCTTTTTTTTGCAACACGAATCAAGTCTTCAATTTTATTAAAACTGTCTGGAGATTGGACGCTATGACAGTGGGTCTCTACCCTCAATAAATTCATTCTTTTTTCCTTTAAATCCGAAAAATTCCAATGAAAAAAGCCAGGTTAGTAAACCTAAAGCAACACCAAACCATAAAGTTGCAAAACGAATCAATAAAGTCGCGACAGAAGCAAGTGAAGATTCCATTCCGACTAATAAAGTTAACATCCCGGCGATGGAAACTTCAGCTGCACCTAACCCTCCTGGCAATGCAGAGACTGCACCTATGATTGTCGAAAAAGAAAGAATAAATACCGCATTTGCCAGGGTTTCTTTTCCGACAGGTAACCCCAGATTGATCAGGATCAGATAAAAACCAACACCCTCGCCAAACCAGGAAATCATCCCCAGGAAAACGGCGAAGAGGGTCGTTTCTGGACGGAATACAGTAACACTGCCTTCGTACAAGTCTCTCATCGTTCCTGTGAATTTTTTGATGATCGGTATTTTTTCGCTGAGTTCAAAAAACCAATATGCCAGAGGTCGAATTTGTGAAATAACAATGATCGACAACAAAACCACTAGAACCAAAATAAATACAGGCCAGTATTGTGGGTATGCTAAAACACCAAGCGTGGATAAGAATAATACTGCCAAACCATCACTGATTCGTTCAGCAACAATGATTGAAATACCCTTTGGGATAGAAATTCCTGTCAATTGTTTTAGCCAGACACCTTTTAATATTTCCCCAATTTTCCCTGGAGTCATTGCCAAAGGAAAACCTGCCACAAATAAACGGGCACTTTGAATAATTGGGAAATCCTTTATACCCATTTGGGTAATATAAAAATGCCATTTAATAAATCTTAACGAATAGTTAAAAAGCGTAAAACAAATCACTAATGGAAATACTTTCCAGTTGAAATTCTGGATTGAACTGGCGATCTTTGAAATGTCCCCAAGAAAACTCAAAGCAACCAAAATCAAAAAACCAAAAAGAAAGGCTGGCACCATACGCTTAAAAATATTTTTTGCAGAAATTGAATTTTGGCTTCTCGTCATTTCCCAAATTATACAGCAGCCAATCAAAAATAAACTAAAGGCTGATTCTCAATTTTGATTGCAAAATCTTTTTTTGAATATGTTTAAACAATTTGATTTAAGAAGCTTTCACCTATGACCGGTTTTTCCAACCCAAATATTTCAGCAATCGTTGCCGCAACATCTGCAAATGTTTTCCTGGTTCCCAAATTCACATTGTGTTTCACTTTTTCACCGAAAACTAATAACGGTATATATTCTCGTGAATGGTCAGTGCTTTCGGTGGTTGGGTCAACTCCATGATCTGCAACAATCATGACAATATCATCGGGTTTTAAAACAGCTTGAATCTCGGGAATAGCCTTGTCAAAATTTTCCAAAGCATCTGCATAACCTCTTGCATCATTTCGATGACCATAGATCATGTCAAATTCAATCAAATTAGCAAATAAAAGACCTTTAAAATCTTTCTGAATAAAATCAATTGTCGCTTTTGTGCTGTCCACATTATTAGTTGTGTGATTTGAAAAAGTAATCCCCCGGTTTCCAAATAAATCATCGATTTTTCCAGTTGCATAAACAGGATAACCCTGCTTAATGAGTTTATCCAGCATGGTTTCACTTTCTGGAAATCTGGGTAAATCGTGTCTTCGACTTGTACGTGTAAAATCCTGGGCGTTTGTCCCTATAAATGGCCTGGCAATCACTCTTCCCACACCATGTTTGCCGGTAAGCATGTTTCGTGAAATCTGGCAAATTTCATACAGTCTTTTTATCGGAATAATGTCTTCATGTGCTGCAATTTGGAAGACACTGTCTGCGGAAGTATACACAATTGGTTTTCCTGTACGCATGTGCTCTTCTCCCAATTCCCGAATTATTTCAGTTCCAGAAGCAGCTTTATTGCCTAAAACACCAAGACCCGTCAACCGGGTAAATTCATTAATAACTTCTGGAGGGAAACCATCTGGGTATACAGGAAAAGCCTCCTCTAAATAAATTCCCATCAATTCCCAATGACCAGTAACTGAATCTTTACCGGAGGATTTTGGAGTCATTTTTCCAAATGCACCTGTAGGATTTTTTACAGCTGTAACTCCTACCATCGGAATGATATGCCCAAAACCGATTTTTTCTAAATTGGGTAAATAAAATCCTCCAACTTTCAAAGATGTATTTGATAAGGAATTGCTGCCAACATCTCCATAACTGAAAGCATCTGGAGCTTCACCAGCTCCAACGCCATCCAGCACAATAACAATCACTCGATTCACCGAATTCATTATTTTCCCTTTCAGTTAATTTCTCAACTCACTCTTATTTTAACATTCAAAGAGAATATCGCGAGATATTGTCTAAATCTACCTAAATCATAGCCTTAAAATCGATAGACCTTCTGATTTATTGCATGCTATAATCCTAATTGCCTGTATTAAATATAACAAAACACGCCTATAGAAATCCCCAATATATTTTTTTGAACAACTTAGGAGAAAAGTATGAGAAATAGAATTTTGTTTATTCTGTCAATAATCTTAACCATCGTAATGCTCATTTCGGCCTGTACACCAAAGACAACACCAGAAGCAACTGAAGCCACAGGATATCCAAGTGCCATGGAACAACCTGTTGTAAATTCTGAAACAGGCTATCCCGCAGGCACAATTATTCGAATTGCAACAGATGCAACTTTTCCACCATTTGAAATGGTTGATGAAGCCTCAAAAGAACTTACAGGTTTTGATGTGGATTTAATGAAAGCAATCGCTGAAAATGCAGGATTTCAATATGAGTTTGTAAATTTACCATTCGACCCGATGTTAGCAGGTGTAGCTGAATGCCAATATGATATGGCTATTGCTGCAATAACCATAACCGATGAACGAAAAGCACAATTTTTGTTCAGTGATCCATATATTGACGCTGGTCAAATCATTATTGTAAAAGGGGATGATAACTCTATTACCTCTAAATCTGATTTGAGTGGAAAAACGATTGGTGCACAATTAGGCACAACCGGTGAGATTGAAGCACAAGCAATTGAAGGTATTACTTACAAACCATATGATACTTATGATTTAGCTTTCCTGGATTTAGCAAATGGCCAAATTGACGCTGTGATTGCAGATTATCCAACTGCTCTGGGTTTCATTGCACAAAACCCTGAAAAATTGAAAACTGTTGGTGAAAAATTCACAAATGAGTCTTACGGAATCGCAATTTGCAAGGATCGTTCAGATCTTTTGGAAAAAATCAATCCTGCTTTGCAAGCAGTAAAAAATGCGGGCGTAATCGAAGATCTTGCAGCCAAATATCTTGCAGGTCAATAATTTTGGTTTCTACGACTGCCTGGAAGATGATCTTCCAGGCAGTATTAACTTAATTTACGACCGCTTATAAGCATTTTTGCGGAAAAGAAATAATATGGCGTCTACTTTACCGGTTTTACTGAATACATCGGATAAAAAATCAAGGTATTTTGATCGATGGTGGCTTTTACTTATTGGGGTGATTCTATTAATTATTGGTTTGATTGTGTTCAAACCAGATCCCTTTAAACGAATTTTATTTTTTGTTTCCGATGGAATTGGTGTAACAATTTACACCACACTTGTTTCGTTTGTAATAGTTTTGATTTTTGGTCTAATAACCGGACTAGGAAGGTTATCAAAAATCTCCATTATTCGAGCGGTTACGACAATCTATGTCGAAGTCGTCAGAGGTATTCCACTCCTAGTCCAATTAATGTTTTGGTACTTCGCTTTCCCTTCAATAATTCAGGGTTTAGGTGAAATGATCTCAATTGAGACTCTGGCAAAATATCGAGCAAACCCAATTTTTATGGCAATTTTGGGATTGTCATTTTGTTACTCCGCATATATGAGCGAAGTTTATCGGGCGGGAATTCAGAGTATTTCAAGAGGACAAATGGAAGCAGCCAGAAGTTTGGGAATGACCTATTTCCAAGCGATGCGCTTTGTTATTCTTCCACAAGCCTTAAGAGTTATTCTCCCACCTGTAGGAAATGAATTTATTACTTTGCTCAAAGATTCTTCTCTGGTTAGTGTGGTAGCCGTGGCAGATATAACCAGAAGAGGTCGTGAATTTATGGCAGCAAATTTTATTCCAGTAGATACCTGGGTCATGGTTGCTCTTTTATACCTGGTCTTGACCCTCTTTTCAGCAAGAATTGTTACCTGGATTGAACGAAAAACAAAGCTGGAGCGCTAAATGGAAGCAATTATTCAGATTGAAAATGTACATAAACACTTTGGAAATGTACAAGCGCTTAGGGGAGTAAGTCTAAATATTGAAAAAGGAGAAGTTGTTGTCATCATTGGGCCTTCAGGTTCTGGGAAATCGACATTATTGAGATGTATTAACCGATTGGAAGAATTCGACAGTGGGAAAATAGTTGTCGATGGAATACCATTGGACAGTGCAGAAAATATCAATGCTGTTAGAACAGAAGTAGGAATGGTATTTCAACAATTTAATTTGTTTCCTCATCTAAATGTTTTGGAAAATCTAACTTTAGCTCAAACAGTTGTAAGAAAAAGAAATAAGGCTGAGGCATATGAGAACGCAATCATGCTTTTAGAAAAAGTTGGAATTCCAGAAAAAGCTCAAAATTATCCTTTACAACTTTCTGGTGGCCAACAACAACGTGTTGCTATTGCCAGAGCTTTAGCAATGAACCCAAAAATTATGTTATTTGATGAACCAACCAGTGCACTAGATCCCGAAATGATACAGGAAGTATTGGATGTCATGCTCGCATTAGCAAAAGAAGGTATGACCATGGTGGTTGTGTCTCATGAAATGGGATTTTCCAGAGCAGCAGCCAATCGGGCAATATTAATGGACGAAGGACAGATTATCGAAGAAGGACCACCGGAATTATTATTCTCACACCCCAAACATGATCGCACAAAACTCTTTCTGAGTAAAATTCTTTCCTGAGTTAGTTTGGAAATTCGCTTTTTTGATTTGTTGATATAAATCGATATAATTTAATTAATCATAACGATCAAGACTTTAGCAAGTTTTTTCAAAACGCCATCAATTCGGTTTCTATAAAAATCACTAAAGAGAACATGCAGGTTTAATGAAGAAATCTTCAATCATCTGGATAATGATCACAATATTGATCGGATCAATTATTGCCCCAATTGATAACGTTCCAGCGATGCCGTTAGAATCTGCTATCATCTCATTCATCAGTCCAACCAACTGTCCACCCGGTGGATGCGCAGCTGGTCAAAGATTGAATTTGAGAACCAGTTTTGACCTAGGCCAATACACACCTTCAACCAATACGAATGTCCAACTGTGTGTTTATACCCCGATTGATTGGGGTGTCACCGACATGGCCATTAACTTGACCGGAACAATCACAGATGCCACCTATATTTCAGATGTGACCAATTGTGGTCCGGCCCCAGCAGGATATCAGATCAGTGCTGGTGCTTCAACCATATTTTCTTCTCAATATTTCGGCGATACGCTTGATTTGGCATTTAGGATTGGAAAAGCCGCAAGTTTGAATGGATCTGTTTACACGCGCTTGTATGAGAATGATGGATCGAATTGGCTGCAAAGTGGTCAGGCGTTTATTTTTATACCAGTAAAAACCAGATCCACTGCGGTTTTCGTTGCAGTAAATTCAAATATTTGCGCAGAATATTCTCCTTGCTATATCAATTCTGGTGATGATCTTTTAGGCGGCGTTGGAACAGGTCTGAAGGATGCAATTGATGCTGTTGTTGAAGGTGGTCAAATCACGATTCTTGGCAGCTATCCAATCAAGAGTCAGACGGTCTTAATCGATAAACAGGTTTCAATCCTCGGAATTGCAAATTCGACTTTGACGTACATCGGTAGTAATTGTGATCTTCCGATGGTAAGCATTCAAAACGGCGGGATAATTAAAAACTTAAACATAAACGATGGAACATGTCTGACCATAAATCGCGATTTGATACAAGTCAATACTACGGCAGCGGTAGAAATCACATCCAATAACCTTACATCAGGAAAAGATGCAATTACTATTTTGAATACTAATAACGAAGTTTTAATTCAATCAAACCACATTAGTCAAAATTCTGGGTATGCAATTAACCGGCTTTTAAATAGCGGGTCTGGAACATTGAAAGGAATAGGCAATAACCTTTTCGGGAATCGTAGTGGAGTCCAGGTAACATGTGCAAATAACGGTATCGTTGATCACAATTTTTGGGGATACGGCATATTTCCGTCATCCGCAACAAGCGAATGTTCATTTCAATCAGGAAAAATTCTCGGAAGCCCAGTATTAAATTCAATCGCAGGAGCAGGGGTCCAATCACAAAAAGTTCTCGTAACTGGTGAAAAAAAATATTACTTCGAAAACCAGGTTTCCGTTTCTCACGGCACAAATGAAACGGATTTCGAACTTTATATCGTAAATCATGGAAACAGTACATCAAATATCCCTTTTCTGACCAGCACTGGAGAAAATAATATTGTCCCTTGTAGTAATTATTTTGATGTATTTGTTGCAAATCCAGGAACGGTAGATTCATTATTAAATTTTTCTTTAAAGTATGATCAAAATAATGCGTGTATCGCTAATGTTGAATCAACATCATATTGTGGGCAAAGTAATTCAGCTTTATTTCCTTTATGGTGGTATGACCCAAACCAATTGATTACAGATGGTTGGAGCAAGACAGGTCAAATTCCTGATGGACCTTCTGCTAATGGGGCTTCAGGTCAAACAACCACATGTGATATCAACCAGAAAGAAGTCATGGTCCAAATTGATAACGGTGGCAGACCAGGAATTAATCTTGACTTAAACTTTACACCTTTTGTAGTTGGTTTGATTGGCCAACCAGCGGGTGCGGTATTAAGCAGCTTTACCACGAGTTCGGAAAATATGCGGGTTGGCGTCAATTGGACGACCAGTAGTGAAATGAATACAAGTGGTTTTTACATACAAAGAAGGCTTCAAGGTACAACTGATTTTTCACGGATTTCGCCATTCATTATCCACACAGGAACAAATTCCAGTGGTTCAACGTATTCATACTCAGACAATACAGTAACTAACTTTTCCAATTACGAATATCGAATCGAAATCGTAGGAAATGATTTTCACTCTGTTTACTCAAACATATTAGTTGCAACACCCATTCCCCCAACAATGACTCCAACGATTACTTCCACACCAACCATAACAACAAGCCCTACAATAACGCAAACGCTTACACCAACGATATCTACGACACCAACCATTTCCACCACGCCAACCGTTTCTCCCACACGCACATCTACACGCACCCGGACTTCAACAAGTACTCCTTCAAGAACGAATTATCGCGCCCCTACAAGGACAAATACTCCTTTTAGAACACCTACAAATACACGTACACCTTTTATCTCAAGAACCCCCTCAAATTTAAATTTGACTCCTCCAACCACATCTACAACTTTTTCAAATTCTGAAGGAACTCAACAATCTTCACAATCGACACCGAATAATAACGGATATCCTGGTCCAGAGAATCCAGATGATCAAACCGGATATCCAGCTCCTGATGCAACCCAGTATGTTATTACACCGGTAGATTTTACTGTTACACCTGAAGCAAACGAAACTCCAACAGGTGTTATTACACCCAGTAAGACTCCAACAAATATCCAAAACAATGTTGACAATAGAGATCAAGGATCTCTTACCTGGATGTTTGGTATTCTTGGTGGCATTATTGCATTGTGTATCATTCTGTTAATAATCTTCTTTTTATGGAAAAAAGGATTGATCGATCTTCCTTTTTGAACCATTAAAAGAATCTACGAAATTAATGTCTCTTTCATTTTTTATGAAGAAGAAATATTTATAAGTAAATTTCGCGAAAATATTGCTTTTTTTGACATTTCAAATTGATTATGCTATTCTTCTTATTTGATCAAAAGAAAACTATCCTATTTTATTGGAGATAAAACGCTATGCAGCGTGAAAGAGTATCGGAAAATGTATATTGGTTTCAAAGTGAAGTATATGCCCAGGTAACTGCAGGAGTAGTTACCGGACCTAAATGGGCAGTCGTTATCGATACTCTACCGGTTCCAGAAGAAACATTGGCCATGCGAAGTTTTATAGAAGAACAGTTGGAAGTTCCTGTGCAATACATTATCAATACACACTTTCATGCTGACCATACCTGGGGAAATAGCTATTTTCCTGGCGCAACGATTATTAGCCATGAATTATGCCGCCAGCTCCAAATTCAACATGGACCGACCTCACTGGAAGCAGCACAGCATCAAAATCCCATATTCAAATCTGTGAAACTTATTTATCCACATCTGACTTTTGAAAGTGGTTCTTTGTCTCTACGTGTTGGAAAAAAGAATTTGACGTTATTTCCTACCCCAGGGCATAGCAAAGATGGAATTGCTGTGTTGATTGAAGAAGATAGAGTATTATTTGCCGCAGATGCTTTTTTGCCAATTCCTTATTTTGTTAATGGTGATATCGAAGCTTTGATTGCCACATTATCATCTTTTACTGATCTTGGACTTGAAAATATCGTTCAAGGTCATGGCGATATTATTTTACGTGGGGAAATCGAAGAAACAATCCAATCCAATATCAATTATTTGAAGAATTTGCAAAAATTCGTCAGAAAAGCATTAAAAAATAAATATCCACTTAGAGCTGCTGCTGAAATAGACGTAGTGGAATGCGGTAAGGATCGGGTTATGCTGGGTGGATTGGGAGACTCTTTACATACAAATAATGTGCGCTGGTTATTGAGTCAATACGCTGCTGAATCGGGAATTGAATTATTAGACACGCCTGGCGATGATTTTAATGATGATATTGTTGATGAGTGAAATGATTTAATGATTATCTTTTACAAATACTTTCTTCTTCAACCATTTAGCTCGTAAACCAACAACTCTTTCCGTTCCAGCTTTTAACCTTTGAAGATTTGGCCGAAGTGCCCATACTAAAACAAAAAGGGCAAGAGCACCATAAATCACATAAGCCCAAGGCGATAACCCGAGAACTGCTCGAACAAAAAATACGATCATCGCAATAAATGCGATACTCATTGTTGTAACAGAAGCGTATCCAACGAATAAATACACGAGTGCCGCTAAGGGCAATATGATAAGAATTATGGGATTCCATAAGGCAATTGCTCCACCTAAACAGGTTGCCCCACCTGCCCCACCGCGAAATATCCACTTTCCATTTTCTCTTTTTAGAAGAAATGCAGAATAATTATGCCCGATAATCGCTAATAAAGCAGCTCCAACTTGAACCCAGGGTTGTCCAGGTATCAACCAGGTTACAACCCAAGCCGTAGCTGCTCCTTTTAATACATCTAAAATTGCTGTCAAAGCACCAGCGCCAAATCCTGCAGCTCGCATTGCATTGGTACCACCTGTGCGACCTGACTCAACTTCTCGAACATCACGACCATTGATTATTTTTACTACGAGATACCCGAATGGAATTGATCCCATTAAATATGCAATGATTAAGCTTAAAACACTGTTACCAATATCAATCATCTTCACAAACTCCTGATTATTTCTCAAATTAATAATAACCCATTTTGATGGGTCCAGATACGCTTTCTAATTTATTATTAATCTATTTTGGAAACAAATTTTCAAAAAGGATGCTTGCCAAAATTAATTTGTAGGTCAGTTTCATAAAATGAATTGTTTTCTATTTTAAAGGATCTAAGATTCCACCCATCACTATCTGGAAAAACAATCATAGACTCTATACCGGGATAATAAAATTCCTTAATATCCGTAACAGAAGGGTGATTGGGACCGTTTGGATGAGAATGAAATGATGCTAACAAATCCTGGTTGTGGTCATCCATCCAATTAAATGCAGTCAGTAATTCAAGTGGTTCCATTAAAAAACGCGTTGGAGATTTATATTGGTTAGAAATAAAAAATATTTTTTGAATATTAAAATCTTTACCAGCCAAAAGACCGCAAGCCTCATTTGGTAATTCCTGTACGCAATAATCAATTATTTCTAACCATTGAGATTTTAATAAATTAAGCATATTCCTACTAAATTTTGATAACCAGGGAAATAAAGATAAGAATTGAAAAAATAATTAAAGGCTCGATCCACAATTTATTTCCAATCACTCCTTCTTCCAGGTTTTCGGCAAACAAAGTCAATGAATAGGCAATTGCAACAAGCACCAAACCAAAAACAATAGAATTTATTGGTAAATAATGTAATCCAACCACTAATTGCCCTATGAAGATCGAAATTCCAGTCGCCCAATAATAATTCCAACTCCCAAAAGGAGCACGCAAATTAATGGATCGCAAAACAAGCAGAAATAAAGAAATGACAAGTGCTGGAGCCAAAAGAAACAGTCGTAAACCCGCAGCTCGTACTGTAATTGCGAGCGTTAGATAAAGGGCAAATGATACTGCGGTTAAACCCATGCTTGCTGGAACATGTGCCGCACTGTGTGGATCGACGACGATATACTCGGATATAAATACGAGTATCAGTAATAATCCGCCTAAAGCTAAAACCACCCACCATTCTGGTCCAATTGATAGCGAGCTTAGAGGAACTCCAATAACCCAAGCCGTTAAAGCCGGGATAAATCCATGACGGATGAATGAGTGAGAATCGCGATGAGGGTGTGATTGTACTAACCAATCAGAACCTGAAGCCGCCAATACAGCCACAAGGATAGAAATAATACTTGTAAAATCCAGACGATAGGCAAAAACAATTGAAAAGAAATTGATATTTATTTGTTGGGAAGGAAGGTTGACAAATGGAATCGTTGCATACAAAAGAATAATTACACCTGCAACAATGCTCAACCGATTAATATCCGGAAAATTAGTAGATCGATCCATATTTTGATTGTAAGACAAGAACCCTTTTTTTTGCAATAAAGTAATCGTTAATCAGCTAAATCAATACAATTATCAAGACATCAACAAGACATCAACAATCAAACCAGGAAGTTGAGTGTGGTAAAATTAAAGATTGTATGGAAGCAAAAGAAACTAAACCAATTACCAGCCCACCGAAATTGATGAATGCGATTACTTCTGGTTTTAATGTAATTGCATCCAATATTACTTTGATTTTGTTCCCTGTAATGTTAGACCTATTCATATGGCTTGGACCAAAATTACGTTTACAAAAAATCCTTGAACCAATCATTGCGAACACAAATCAAACGTTGCAGGCCTATAACACTGCGGATATGACCGAATTATTGAAGAATGCACAAGAAGCATGGTCATTATTAATTACTAGAATTAATTTAACAAGTAGTATCTCTACTTTTCCTTTAGGCATTCCAAGTCTGCTTGCTGGCACAGAATCAACCAATAATCCATTTGGTCAATCAATGTCTTTTGAAATCCCATCAATTGGAATTGCCATAATCGTTTTTTTATTACTCGTCGCAGCAGGTTTAATAATAGGAAGTGTATACCTGGGCATGATCGCCAAAAAAATAAGCGGCCGATCTGGCGTTATCAATATTTCAATAATTGGATCGCAAATCATTAACACATTCTTATTACTACTATTGATTATTGGATTACTGCTAATTTTGATTTTTCCCAGCTTATTCGTTGTTTCAATATTTGCTCTCTTTAGTCCCTCCTTAGCACAGATTATTCTATTAATAATTTCATTTGTCTTAATTTGGTTGTTGATTCCGTTAGTATTTTCACCCCATGGGATTTTCTTGAACCAACTAAATGTTGTTAAATCGATTATCACTTCATTTCGATTGGTACGTCTTTTCTTACCCGGGACAGGATTGTTTATCTTAATTTCGATTTTATTAGCACAGGGATTAGATATCCTTTGGTTAGCAGCACCATCAAATTCCTGGTTAACAATGATCGGTATTATTGGACATGCGTTCATTTATACCAGTTTGATTGCCGCTAGTTTCATTTATTACCAGCGCGGATTGGAATGGATGGAAAATAATTTAACACAATTAGCAACTAGATTTAAGAAATTATTATAGTTTTTTCATATCGATCATTTAATGAGGTGGAAATTTGGCTCAAACGAATAATTCGTCCTTTCCTTCTTACGGTGCAAAAGATATTCAAGTACTTGAAGGACTAGAAGCGGTGAGACGCCGCCCAGGAATGTATGTCGGCGGTACAGACATCAAAGCCTTACATCACCTGGTTTATGAAATTGTTGATAATTCAATTGATGAAGCCTTAGCAGGCTTTTGTAATTCAATTTCGATCGTAATTCATGAGGATAGCAGCGTTACAGTTGAAGATAATGGCCGTGGTATCCCTGTAGACATCCACCCCACCAAAAATGTCTCCGCACTTGAACTGGTCATGACAACATTACATGCTGGTGGAAAATTTGGGGCTGGTGGCTACAAAGTCTCAGGAGGTCTCCATGGCGTTGGCTCGTCTGCAGTAAACGCTTTATCCGAATGGTGCCGCGTAAAAGTTTTCCGAGATGGACATGTCTATTTTCAGGAATATCATCGAGGTATTGCTCAAGCCCCTGTGAAAATTATTGACGATTGTGACGAAGATAAAACCGGGACTGTAACGAGTTTTAAATTCGACAAACAAATTTTCACAGAGGATATTGATTTTCGCTTTGATACTTTATTAACCCGATTTCGTGAGATGGCATTTGTTACCCGAAAAGTAAAAATTCTTTTGGTCGATGAACGGGTTAGTAAAGAAGTCACTTTTTATTTTGATGGTGGAATTGTTTCTTTTGTTCGCTATTTGAATAAATCACGTGAAAATCTCCATCCTGTTTTTTATGTTGAAAAGGAAATGGATGGCGTAAGTGTTGAAGCAGCACTTCAGTATACTGACTCTTATTCAGAATCGGTTTATTCGTTTGCAAACACCATCAACACCATAGATGGCGGGACCCACATGACCGGGCTCCGGTCAGCAATAACGCGTGTGGTTAATGACTATGCCAGACGTAACAACCTGATCAAAGAGAGCGACCCTAACTTTTCTGGAGATGATACGAGGGAAGGTTTAACGGCTATCATAAGTGTTAAAGTTCCGGACCCACAATTTGAATCTCAGACCAAAGTCAAATTAATGAATGCTGAAGTTCAAACTGCTGTCCAACAAATTGTAGCTGAAGGTCTGGCTGAATTTTTGGAAGAGAATCCGAATGCAGGCAAGGCGATTATTCAGAAATGTCTGACTTCTGCCCGTGCACGCGATGCTGCTCGTAAAGCGCGCGACCTGGTGATTCGGAAATCTGCTCTTGAAACGATGACTTTGCCTGGAAAACTGGCAGATTGCTCATCTCGCGATCCACAACAATCAGAATTGTACATTGTCGAAGGTAACTCTGCAGGCGGTTCTGCAAAACAAGGCAGGGATCGCCAATTTCAGGCGATTTTACCTTTGAGAGGAAAGATTCTGAATACGGAACGAACAAGATTGGACAAAATGCTTTCGAATGAAGAAATTAAAGCCATGATTTCTGCTTTGGGTGTTGGTATTGGTGATAATTTTGATGTCTCTAATATTCGCTATCATCGTATCATCATTATGACAGATGCGGATGTGGATGGTGCTCACATTCGAACTTTACTTTTGACTTTCTTTTTCCGTTACATGCAGGGAATTATAGATGCCGGCCATCTTTTCATTGCACAACCACCTCTTTACTTAATTTCGTATAAAAATCAAAAGAAATATGCTTATTCAGAAAATGAAAAAGATGAAGTCATTAAAGAATTTGGCATTAATCCAGAAAAGATTGGTATGCAACGGTACAAAGGTCTTGGTGAGATGAATCCCGAACAGCTTTGGGAAACTACCATGAATCCGGAAAATCGAACATTATTGCAGGTTTCTGTTGAAGATGCAGCACAAGCCGACCGCACATTTGATATGTTGATGGGTCAAGCTGTACCCCCCCGCAATCGATTTATCCAAACTCACGCTCATGCAGTCCAGAATCTGGATGTATAACCCAATTTCTGAAATTACAATTTTCTAAAAATGATATTTGAAAAGATTTCAGTTTCGCAGCCTGAAATCTTTTTTTATAACATTATTTCGTTTGATTAAAATGAGTGGTCATCCAATAATGGATTAATAAATATCCAGAATTTACTTTGTACAAAACAAACCAGTACTAGCCCATCTTCGTGCTAAGATTATTTATGTAAATCTATCGAGGTGGAAAATGACTAAAACGATTGTATTTCGAGCTAAAGATTTATTTGAATTTATGGTACGCTTTTTTACTAAATTAGGTGTACCAGAAGATCGAGCCAAAATCACTGCTGAGATTCTACAGGCGGCTGATCTTCGAGGTGTTTCCTCACATGGGATGATCCGCTTACAGACATATTACGGCAGCAGACTACAAAAAGGGCTAATCGATCCACTAGCGAACAATGAAATAATACGTGAAAGCATTGCGTCTTTAGCATTGGATGGAAGGAATGGCCTTGGCCAGGTTGTTGCAAAAGACGCAATGTCCCGCTGCATTGAAAAGGCAAAACAAGCCGGGATTGCAATAACAACGGTCTCGAATAGTAATCATTATGGAATCGCTGGCTATTATGCTATGATGGCGCTTGAATTTGATATGATTGGAATCAGTTTGACAAATTCACAGCCCTTAGTCGCACCCACATATGGTAGAAAACGTCTTCTGGGCACAAATCCGATCGCGATTGCTGCCCCAGCATTGAATTCAAAACCTTTTGTTTTAGACATGGCAACAAGTATTGTGCCGATAGGAAAAGTGACTTATTACGACAAAGCCGGAGAGAGTCTTCCCGAAGGTTGGGCAATCGATTCGAAAGGAAATGAGACGACCTCTCCAAAAGAAGTACTGGAAGGGGGAGCTTTATACCCTTTAGGAGGTCCTGATATTTTGCGCGGGTATAAAGGATATGGATTAGCAATGCTAGTCGATATTCTCTCTGGTGTACTTTCTGGTTCTGCATTTGGGAAAAACGTTTCAGACCCCAAAAATCCTGGTCCTGCAAATGTAGGTCATTTCTTTGCTGCAATACGATTAGATGCATTTCGGGATCCAAATGATTTTAAGAAAGATCTTGATGCATTATTTGATCAATTAAAAACAGCTGAAAAAGCAGAGGGACAGGACCGGATCTATATTCATGGAGAAAAAGAATTCGAACTGGCTGAGAAATATTCGAAAGATGGGATTCCGTTATTGGAAGAAGTCGTAAAATCCCTGGTAAGTGCCGGGAAGGATATTAATGTGCCCTTCGATCTTGATCCAATCCGTTCTTTTGAGAGTAACCCTATCCACACCGGAAATTAATGGAATTATTGGCATCGCCAGTTACAGTCTGTGTTCCAGAAGTAAAATTTCATTTGGTTCAAGAGTTATTTTTCGATCGATAATTTTTGGTTTTTGATCTCGTTTGTTTGAATACAAGAGCGACCAATTCTGGTTCAAGATAGAAAAACTCACTACAAATCCAACTCTACGATTGCTGAAGTTCAATGCAACTACAACTTCATGATCGGATGTTTTTCGCATATATGCTAATAGCCGTTTCGGTTCAAACGTCAGGGGCAAGTACATCCCTTTTTGTAATGCAATCGTATTTTTTCTGATTTCAATTAATTTTCGATAAGTATTTAGCAAAGAGTCGGGATTCTCTAATTGTGACTTTACATTTCGGAAAACAAAATTTTCATGAACGGGCATCCAGGGTTCAACATCAGAAAACCCTCCGTATTGAGTTTCTTCCCATTGCATTGGAGATCTGCATCCATCCCTACCCTTATAAAATGGCCAATAATGCTTGCCCACCGGATCTTTTACATCAGATTTTCTTGTTACTGGGATGTCTCGCATACCAATTTCTTCACCATAATAGACAAAAGGAGTTCCTCTTAAAGTTAACAGCATAGCTGCTAATATTTTTAAACGATCATCCTTTTCCCCCCGGATATAGCGAGTTGCAGATCTGGGAACATCATGATTGTTTAATACATAATTTGGCCATTTTTTATCCTGCAATAAACTTTCCCAATTTTGAATGGATTTGTAAAAACCATCCGCTTTAAAGCGATTTTTCATAAAAGAAAAATCAAATGTGGCATGTAAAGAATTTTCAGAAATATACGAGGCAACCATTTGAGTGCTGGTTTCAAAGGTTTCTCCTGCTGAATAACTTTCTGGATATGAATTCAATAAAATCCTTAATTTTGATAAAAATGACAACATTTCCGGTTGATTAATATCGTATAAATGTTGATACCTATCGAAACCTGCCAGTCCCAACTTAACTGGATTATTTTCAAATCTCTGACTCTTAAAATACGCATTAAAAACATCTAACCTGAAACCATCCACCCCTTTCTGTAACCAAAATTCGATCATTTCAAGGATTGCCGAATGCACTTTAGGATTGTTCCAGTTTAGATCCGGCTGTTCTTTGAAAAAAAGGTGAAAGTAATATTGTTGGGTTTTTTCATCCCATTCCCAGCCACTTCCCCCAAATCTGGATTGCCAATTATTCGGTACACCACCGGATTTGCTTTTATCACGCCAAATATACCAATCACGATATGGATTATCTTTTGAACTGGACGATTGCTGAAACCACAAATGTTGATTAGACGTGTGATTTAACACTAAATCCATAATCAGGCGAATTCCTCTTGAGTGGGCGTTTTGTAATAGATTTTCGAAATCATCCATTGTTCCAAATTTTGGGTCGATTCTTTGGTAATCTGCAACATCATACCCAAAATCGAAGTCCGGGCTCAAATAAATGGGAGATAACCAGATCGCATCTATGCCTAAATCCACTAAGTAATCCAATTTTTGAGTGATACCTGCCAAATCACCAATTCCATCATTATTACCATCCTTAAATGATCGAGGATAAATTTGATAAATAACTCCATCGCGCCACCACAAAAAATCCTTATCCATATCATCTCCAAAAAAGTGAATAACAATGATTATACAAAAATATTTATTTCGAATATTAATTCGATTATTAATTACATTGATAATTATTTACTTGCCCTTAAAATAGGATTGTGATAAAATAAACCTGCATTAAAGTTTATAGTGGACCTCAAGGAAAAGTGGGCAACCCCCACTTTTCTTGTTTAGTAAGTGTATTTTTTTTGGGAGAATTGCTTAGAAATGAGAAACGAATTTACCCTCGCATTCAATGAAGTTCTTGAAGAAAAAGGCTTGCCGCGCGAAATAATTTTAAAGGCTTTAGAATCGGCAATGGTTTCTGCATACAGACGTTCTGTTAATGCTTCTACTGCTCAACGAATAGAAGCAAGTGTCGATACTGAGACTGGAAAAGTAACGATATTCGCGGAAAAAGAAGTAGTAGAAGATGTCCAAGATGATCGGACTGAAGTCCTTTTGGAAGAATCAAAACGATACAATCCAGAAGCAGAACTAGGTATGATGGTTTTGGTCGAATCTACGCCAAAAAACTTTGGACGTGTAGCAGCGCAAACTGCTCGACAGGTAATTCAACAAAGAATTCGAGACGCCGAGCGGCAAATGCAATTAGACCATTATGCGGAACAGCTCGGCGAGATCATTAGTGGTGTCGTACAAGCAACCAACGCACAAGGTTTATCCGTCGGTTTGGAAATGAAAGCCGAAGGGGTGATGCTACGTAAAGATCTTATTCCTGGTGAACGTTTTCATGTTCATGATCGGGTACGTGCCTTAGTTGCAGAAGTCAAAGATTCAAATCGCGGTCCACAGATTTTATTATCACGAACACATCGGAATTTCTTAAGAAGATTATTAGAAACTGAAGTTCCAGAAATATTTCATGGAATCGTTGAAATTCGATCAATCACGCGTGAACCAGGCCAAAGGGCTAAAGTTGCTGTCTCTGCCACTCAATCCGGTATAGATCCTGTGGGTGCTTGCGTGGGATTACGCGGAGTGAGAATTCAAGCAATTGTTCGTGAACTTCATGATGAAAAAATCGATGTAATTGAATGGCATCAAGATCCTGCCCAATTTATTGCACGTGCAATCAGCCCAGCGAAAGTCAGTGGGGTGTTCTTAAATGAGTTCTCTGAAGGCGGAAGGACTGCAACCGTTGTTGTTCCTGAAGATCAGCTCAGTTTAGCAATTGGTCGCGATGGTCAGAATGCCCGCCTGGCAGCAAAATTAACAAGTTGGCGAATTGATATAAAAAGCCTTCCGGAAGCTGCAAGTGATGTTTTATATCGGTTACAAAACGATGAAACCCTGGCTGAGATGGCTGCACACGAAAAAGAAAACATTTCAAAAGCAGAAGAGATACTGGCTAAAAAAGCTAGCGGAAGTATTATCAATGCAGAAAACTATGATTTCTTAATTAAATTCGTAGAAAGAGTAGAAAAACGCTCATTCCTGAGAAGTAAAGAAGAAGAAGCTGCAGAAAAGAAACGATTGGATGATCTTAAAGCAAAAATACCTGCTCGTTTCTTTGAAACGGACATTCTTGATTCTGGTTTACCTGAACATGTTAATTACATTTTGCAAGAAGCAGGATACATAAATCTTTCTGACCTGGTTAGTAAAATGCTACAACAACCGGATGATATTTTGAGACTTAACGGAATGGGTCCAAGAGCGATGAAATCCATTGAAGATTTGATGGAAAAATTACCTGAATTAGTCGCTCAGGAAAAAGAAGCTCTCAAAATTGAACAAACTTTACCTGAAACAGCTGAACTTCCAACTGAATCAATAGAACCAGTTTTAACTTCCAGCCGCGAACCTGAAGTAACTGATAAACTATCAGAGTCAGATTATGGCAAAGTAACAACTGAAACTGATGAACCACTTCCTGCAAAAATCATTGATGAGGATTTGTTGGAAATTGAACAACCTGGAGTCAGTGAAGGGATCTCTCAACCCACCACAGAAAAAGAAGAAGAACTATCCTTCGATGAATTATTCGCTCTTCAACCAGACGCGATTGAATTTGTTGCTGTAGATGAAGAAGAGGAAGATGGTGAGGATAAAAAGGACAAGAAAAAGAAAGATAAAAAGAAACGTCATGTTGAAATCGTTTATAACGAAGAAGACGATGTCTTAGTTTATCGCAAGAAACATAAACATGAAGGCGATGAATGGGCTGAATGGGAATCGTAAATTAGTAAATTGAGGAGCACCATTGGTTAAAAAATCGCCAATTCGGAGTAAACATATTCCTCAAAGAACCTGTGTCGGTTGTCATCAAGTTTTGCCAAAAAGAACTTTGACGAGAATTGTGAGAACTGTCACAGGTTTACAAATTGACAATACAGGTAAACTACCTGGCCGGGGAGCATATATTCATGATCAAAAACCATGTTGGCAATCAGCTATTAAAGGCAAATTGGCAACTGCATTGCGAACCGAATTAACAGAACAGGACCGGGAACTTTTACAAAATTACATGGAAAATATCCCGGTATCAACCCCAATTGAAGATCAAACAGTAAATCGCTAATAAAGAATACTGATAGGATACAACCAGATTGCTCCGAAACGCAAAGCATTCTGGCAAGGGGGGTAATCAAGCGTAAGAGGTGCAAAAATGAGCGAGAATGGACTAAAAAAAATTATCTTACCATCAAGTTTGACAGTCCGCGAACTTGCACAATATATGGAATCGAGCCCAATCCAGGTCATTAAAGTACTGATGACGAATGGTGTTATGGCAAACATAAATCAACAAATTGATTTTGAAACTGCAGAAATTGTCGCCTCTGAATTAGGATACGAAGCTGCTCTGGAAATTCAAGAAGAGGTTATCGAAACAAATGATTTGG
>PHBS01000230.1 GCA_002841995.1 Chloroflexi bacterium HGW-Chloroflexi-8 | reverse complement strand
ATGCCTGGTTTTCAATTGCGCGGGCTTGAAGCAAGACATCCCAGTGGTTTATGCGAGAAAGTGGCCAATGAGCAGACATCAAGAATATCTCTGTTTCATGCAGCCGTAGGTTCAGGAAAAGTTCTGGAAAGCGTAAATCGTAACAAATGCTCATTCCAGTTTTTCCAAGTATTGATTTGAAAGGAATAGGGGCTTCGCCGGCAGTGAAATAATCGTCTTCATGCATACGGGCAAATAAATGATTCTTATAATAACGAATTCTGGTAAATTTGGGTTGAAATGTATTAAAGGAATTGAAAAATTGGCTGTCTTGTTTCTCTATGAATGTACCGCAAATGGTGATCCCTGAAATATCTGAGATCTCTTGTAAATAGTTAATCAGTAAACAATTATTTTCTGTAGCATCATCAAGATGGTGATAATCAAACCCGGAAGACCATAATTCTGGCAGCAATACCAAGTCACATTTTTGTTCTTTGGCAGAATTAATCAAAGCTTTGCCCACAGCAACATTTTTTTGCATATTGCCATATTCAACATTCATTTGTGCAAGCCCAATTTTTTTCATCAAGATTCAATTATAATGGCGTTAAGGATTAAAAAATAATCGGTGACTTTGTGATAAAAACTATACAGAAGAATAAAACGATCATTCTGGCTATCTCAATTTTGGTATTGAGTATGCTATTAACCTTGCTCAATTTTCAATATACAAAATCCAATCCAGGTGGGGAAGATTTTTTAATCAATTGGTCTGCCACGCGCGGGTTCATGACACAAGGGCTTAGTCCATATGGCTCAGAAGCAAGTCAATCTATTCAAGATGAACTAAATCTTCATGAGATAACACGCACATTAGAAAATCCAAAATTTTCAATGCCATTGTATGGAATGCTTATATTCAGTCCTTTTGCTCTGATAGCTGACTTTGAAATTGCAAGAGCTGTTTGGATGACCTTTTTGGAAATTAGTTTGATTGCAATCATTATATTAAGTATGCATTTGACTTATTGGAAAATCAACCCGATTCTCTTAACGTCACTTTTCTTGTTCGGGTTATTTGGATTTCATGGAATTATGCCTTTGTTGGATGGCAGCCTGTCCATCCCGATCACATTAATGACATTAGGCATACTTATTACCATCCATAATAAACAAGATGAAGCGGCAGGCTTAATGATTGCCTTCACTACTATGCTGCCAGTACCGATCGGTTTGTTTTTAATTTTCGTGCTTGTGTGGGTTATTGCGACGCGCCGAGGGAAAATCATCGCCTGGTTTCTGGCTACTTTTTCACTTTTATTGGGATTTTCCTTTGCGGTCATTCCAAGCTGGTTGATCCAATTTTTAACAAATATGATTGGAGCATACCGCGAGTTGGATTCAGCTTCTCCTGGCGGAATATTAATCAACCGTTGGGGGGCAGTTGGTGAAAGATTTGCAATTGGAATTTCTATTGTAATTGGCTTAATACTTGTATTTGAATGGTGGCAGGCAGTCAAAGGCGGACAAAAAAGATTTATCTGGACAGCTTTACTCACTTTGGCGTTAGGTACCTGGAGCGGTATTAAAACAAGCCCGTTAAATTATGTGCTGCTTTACCCGGCATTGATTATGGGACTCGAACTACTATTTGAACGTTGGAAAAACAAGGCAAACGGCACTATTTTGATAATCCTGGTCGTGTTATTTCTGGGAAGTTGGTCCATATTTCTTTTGACCATGTCGGCCAGTTTCCAAACAGGGGTCAGCTCATTCTTATTTATTCCGCTTCCAATTACAACCATCGTTTTATTGTATTGGTCAAAATGGTGGGTTGTTAAATCCAATTCAGTTGACCTAAAGACTACTTTGATTAATCTCAAGTGAAATGAAAAAATCTGATTACGGCGTCTTGTTTTTGGTGGCTATGTTTTTTTTCAGCCTTCTGGCGACCTTACAAAAGATGCCAGGTTATATGGATGCTGAGTATTATTATGGGCAAGGTATCAGGCTTGTGCAACATCACGACCTTATCGAAACCTTTATTTGGAATTATCTCAATAATCCAACTGTAGTAATTGGGCAGGGTTTTACATTTTGGCTGCCGGGAACATCAATTCTGGCTGCACTCGGCATGTTGATTTCTGGAAGCACTCAGTTTTTCAACGCCAGATTGATATTTATTGCCATGGCGGCCTGGATTCCATTGATGGCTGCATTTTTTGCCACCAGATTCATACCAACAAAGAGAGCAGGTTGGCTGGCAGGATTACTCGCATTGTTTTCCGGGCTATATTTACCTTTCTTGACCATAACTGAAACCTTCACACCTTTCATGTTTTTTGGCGGGATTTTCTTTATCAGCATCTGGTTTGCAAACAAACAATTTTCAGAAGGAAAAAGGTTTCTCCCATGGTTTCTTCTAAGTGGTTTTACGGCAGGACTCATGAGTTTGATTCGCTCTGATGGGCTTCTTTGGTTGGCGGGAGGATGGTTTGGTATTTTTTTGATTTTTCAGCAACCCGTTAGAAAATTGGGAATGATTATTGTCAATTTGGCATGGATATTATTTGGCTTTGCAATTGTGATGGCTCCCTGGTTTATTAGAAATCTTGTCGAATTCAATGCGCTATTTCCGAGTGGAAATGGATTAATGCCGTGGTTGACAAAATATGATGACCTTTTCGTGTATCCATCAACGTTAATAAGTTTTTCCAGTTGGATATCATCTGGAATTGGCGTTATTCTGTTGGATCGTCTCAAAGCAATAGGCTTGAACCTGCAAACACTAATCGCGGCCGGAGGCATGATATTTTTATCCCCCTTGATGGTAATCGGATTTTGGAAAAAACGATTTTTCACAGTAATAAAACTTACTTTGGTGATGTTATCAGCGATTTTCGTTGCAA
>PHBS01000052.1:6103-28033 GCA_002841995.1 Chloroflexi bacterium HGW-Chloroflexi-8 | reverse complement strand
CATTAAATTCAGATGGTAAAATCGATCCGGTATCCTGCTGTTTCGAAGATCTTGACCTGAAAGCGTATGCGGTCGGTGGATCTCCAGCACAGTGCGTGGCACGTGCTTTGGTACAGGTCCTACCGCGCCGACCTGATTTAGTAGTAGCCGGCATAAATTATGGCGAAAACTTTGGCACCGGTATCACCGTCTCTGGTACAATCGGAGCCGCATTGGAAGCAGCCAGTTTTGGTATTCCCACGCTGGCATCCTCATTACAATTGATCGACATTTCAGACTTTGACAAATTCAATCCGGAAGTGAGCTTCGAAGCCGCGGCTTTTTTTACGGCTAAATTTGCAAAAGTAATTTTGGATCACCGCATACCAGAAGAAGTTGATTTGTTGAAACTGGAAGTGCCCGCTCGTGCCACACAAGAGACAGCTTGGCGCATGACCAGACTGGCCCGTCATATGTACTATGAGCCTTCTTTTAAAGACGAATTGGTTTGGGGTGAGCCCAGCCGATTGAACTATAAAATCAGTGTCAAGCCGGAAGATGTACCTGTTGATTCAGATATTTATACGGTTATGTTTGATCAAATAGTATCTGTAACCCCATTAACGATTGACTTCACAGCCAGAATTGATCTGGCTGGTTGGGAAGCAAACCTTCGTAAAAATGGCAATTCTCAAATATAAACAGATATTATTTGCGTTTATACCTGACTAAAACTGTGGAAGGATGGTTCGCACCGGCACCTTGAATGATACGAATATCCCGACTGAGTAATTCAAGTTCAAATTGCTGAAATAATCGGGCTGTGATGATTGCCATTTCATTTTTCGCAAAGTTCATGCCCGTGCACTTGTGTATCCCACCACCAAATCCGATGATTGCAAACGGGTTTTTTCCTTCTGCTCTCTCCGGTGACCAACGAAGCGGGTCAAACTGATATGGATTGCTAAAAACTTCAGGAAGGAAATGCGAATTTGCAGCATTTAAGATCACCCGCCAGCCTTTTGGAAGTTCGAAATCACCAATCTGAAATGGATGAGTGACTGTACGAATTTGTAAATCTGCAGATGGGCGCATACGGGTAGTCTCGTCAATCGCCCAATATATAGTTTCCAATTTCCGCAAAACCATTTCATCAATATCCGTATCCAAACTAACAATCCGATCGATTTCCTGCTCTACCAAACGCAGATAATCCGGGCGCTGTAACAATAATGTCACCAACCAGGCTGCCTGCCCCGCAGTTGTCTCATGTCCGGCAAATAATAAACCCGTAAACATGCTTACAATCGTGGTTTCATCCATAAATGTCCCATCTTTGAGCGGTGTTGTCAGCAAGGTGCTGATCAAATCATCATAATTGGCAGGATCATGCCGGCGTTTTGCGATCAAATCATGAAACACTTTCTTAATTTCAAGTTTAGCTTTATCGCGTCGAAGGAATTTGGGAAGCGGTAACCTGGGAGGTAAAATTGGATCCATTGAACGGCTGATGGCACCATAATTTTTCCAGAAAGCTTCACCAAGCTCTGTTCGGAAATCTTCACCAATTAAGGCAGCGCCAGCGACATATTGAGTCAAACGCAACATTTCGGCTGTGATATCCATCTCACCTTGATCTTCCAAAGAATCGAGCCATGATTGTACTTCCCTGTTCATTGCCTTCACATAGGTGGTCATACGTTCTCGCTTAAAAACCTCTTGAAGAACAGGCCTCTGGTTCACATAAGTTTCTGGACTGGCAATAAACAGAACCTCTCCGATAGACTCCTTTAAGAAAGCATAAGCAACATTCATGTTGAGTGATTTGTCAGTTTGTGTATAAACAATCTTGTTCCACTCCGCACCTGTCACAACAGCCGCTTTTTGTGGACCGAGATGGATAGTGTAGATATCACCTGCTTCCTGAAAACCACGCTTAAACAGTTTTTCACGATCACGCATCATTTCCAGAGCATGACCGAACACAGGTAAACCTCCAGAAATTACTGGTGGTGTTTTACTCATTTTTCCCCTTTCTATTCATTCCCTTAATATCGATTGTAGCATCTATGAAAGGCAACAATTGAAAATTTGAATATATTATTTTTCAATCGTTTTGATTATTTATTTTTTGTCGGATCGCCTTTTTCGAGATTTAACCGGACGGCTTGTCGAACAAAGTCGGATAAGATCTCTGCGTTAATCTGATCAATTCTCTTGAATTGCAAATGGCGCATTTTATCACCTTCGCCCTCCAGTAAACCATATGGATCAACAATATCCGCCCCTCTCCAAAAACCGAAATTGACCACATGTTTAAACGCTTTCATATAGGCTAATGGTCCGCCATTCTCATAAACAGGTTGCCCCCATTTATACAGCTCTTTTGTTTCGGGAGCTACATTAATAATGATTTCGCGAATTCGAGTAACAATTTCTGCCTGCCAAGGAACTAATCCGGCAATATATTCATCTACCGTTTTTTCATTCATTAATTGCTCCTTTCATATCCTCCAGTCAGTATAAATAATTTGCTTTCAAGGCTTAAGCAAAAGAGTTATACATCTTTTTTTGGAAACTCTTCGAAATGCAAAAAAGCAATCTATAAAGCCTCTAATAAAACATCACTATCAAATTCTTATCCTGACAACAAGCTGCGAGACATTACGGGATTTCGCTCACTGGAAAGGGTTTTTTCAAAAATACTGTTGTAAGTAAAGGACAAGTGCCTTCTTCTTGAATTTAGATTTACACTTTTACAAGTGTTTTAGAGAAAAAAGCGAGCCAACCTTTAGAGTCTTATTTTTTGAGTGTCAGGAAACATGGATTTTATGAGTTTGGTACAACGTCTGGCCTGATCTCAAAAATTAATCTTCTTGGTTTTACTTTTATAAAACCTTGATATGCAATTCGGCTCAAGCACCTATTTTTTCGTGCTATAAATATTTATGATCCCTTTTTTGCGAGGTGAACATGTTTGAAATTCCGGAAATCGTAAATTTCGCTCGTCAAATGAACGGTTTACTCATTGGAAAAACAATTAAAACGGGTCATTTGGGTAATTCTCCTCATAAATTCGTTTGGTACAATCGCACTCCACAGGAGTTCGAACAGATCACCCGGAATAAAAAGGTTGGAGAAATCCGCACCATGGGCAGGTGGCTGTTAACAAATGTCGAACCTGGATATGTTCTCGTGATCGGTGAATGGGGTGGTCATATTCTTTTTCACCAACCTGAATCAATGTTGCCCACGAAATATCACCTGCACTTACAGTTTGATGACAACTCATTTCTTACTGCCACCACGCAGATGTGGGGGGCAGTAGAACTTTATGAACAAGGCCGTGAACTGGAGCGTCAATATATCCAGGAGATGAAACTCACTCCTTTGGATGAGGGTTTTACACTCTCTTACTTCACGGATTTGATTGAGACGATCACCAAAGATAAAAAGCAGAGTGTGAAAGGTTTATTGACTCAGGATCAGACAATTCCAGGTCTGGGAAATTCAATTGCCCAGGACATCATGTACCTCGCCAGGCTGCATCCCAAACACGATCTCCAAACCCTGACAGAAGCTGAAATTCAGGCACTCTTCCAATCCATTCTAGAGACTGTCAAAACTTGTATTCAAAAAGGTGGACGAAATGATGAGTTCGACCTCTTCAATCAACCAGGTGGATATATGCGTCTGATGGATAAGAATTCGGTTGGAAAGCCATGTTTGCAATGCGGTAGTCAGATCGAGAAAGCACAATACCTGGGTGGCGCGATCTATTTCTGCCCGACCTGCCAAAAATAAAGAATAAGCGAATAAAATACTATCTCTTTTACAATCTCATAAAATAACAATATGGAAGGGAGACAGTCGTTCAGGAAGGATAACAAAAAAGAGGAACAGAAAACCGTGGGAATAAAGGTATTCTTTATTCGCTTTCGTGTACTGCCGAGTGCGTTGTGGTTAATTAATTTCTATTTGCCAATAAATTCCAGTAGCTTTCTGTTAACATCATTCGCTTTTTCATAATGAACAAGGTGCCCTGCTTGAGGCACCTGTAGGTATTCTGCCTGAGGCATGGCCTGCATAGCTTGAAGGATGGCGTCATATGAGACACTCTGATCGTCTTCTCCCCACACTACCAGCACTGGCAGACCTGATCTGCCAATCTGCTCGTATTCTTTTAAGGCGTTCATTTTTGGCAAATTACGAATGGTGGAAAGAATGGCCTGTCGAAAACCCTTGAATTTCAATTGATCACGGTATCGGGCTTCCCAATCCGGTGCAATCGCCGGGTTATAAAAGTCTGACTTTTGAGAGCCTGGCAAATAGACCGGCACCATATAAACTTTCATCACCCATTCGCCCAGTAAGGGTACGCTCATCGGAAAAATGGAACCTTTACTGACTGGTAACACTTCAGGCGCAATCAGGGTCAGGCTGAGCACATGGGCAGCGTATTGATTGGCAAAGGCAGCGCTGATGGGTGCACCCATCGATAATCCCACCAGGTGAAATGGTTTGTTGAGAGTTACCACTTCGGTAAGCTGGCTGAGTTGCCGTACAAACAGATTCAGATCATATTCTTCATTTGGACGATCTGAATACCCGCGCCCATAAAGATCATATCGCAGCACCTGATAACCTTCGGCTGTTAAAGCCGAAACAGTTGGATCCCAAACATAATAAGGCACAGAAAAACCATGCACCAGCACCACCAGTTCGCCATTTGCGGGACCCGAGAGTTCATAATGCACCACCCCGTCCTCCAATTGAACGAACTGGCCTGACAAACCGGCACGAATGACGGAATCAAGGGTGTAGGTTTCATCTGGAGACAAGAGATAACTGCCGATTAATGCGAATAGGATTAGATCAAAAAGGATAGAGATGAATAGAAATTTCTTTTTTGTAGTCATGGATAATTTTCTTGGAGAAAGTTCAATTTTTATTTAATTATAGACAAGAATGAATTGCATGGCTAAAAAAGAGGTATAAACACCGGATTATCAAAAAAAACAAATTGACTTTTCTCATCTATAGTACGAACCAAACCAATATCTGATTTCGTAATGTCTCTTAAATAGAATTCCATCTTGACTTTCTTCTCGTACTTCTTATACTTGTATTTGGTATACCGTATACGGTATACCAAATACGCTCTTAGGATTGGTCATGCAGAACGATTTCGCTCAAAACACTTTTTCTTTGCCTTTTACTTCTTCCACGAGCTTAACACTGTCCACATTGCCCTTTGAATGTGTTATTCGGAACATGTCCAATCTACAATCTGCTTTTCAATGGATCGCCATAAAAGCGCGAATACGGCAGTTCTGGGTAGATTTTCTGGTTTCTGAATCGTATTCCACACCCATTGGCTTCGCAGTCCACCTCGTGTGCCAGAAATACCCCGACATTTCCGTCCTTTGTTCCCTTCAAATTCAAGATGGCCTCTTGACTGCCAACCTGACCTGCCCTTCTGATTTAGTTGAAGCCCTGGCAATCGATTTTGTCGCCCAGCATGATGAGCATTTTCTGGGTTTTGGTGAACGCTTCAACCGAATTGATCAGCGCGGACAGGAAATCGACCTGTATGTTGTCAATGGTGCTTCCGGAGGTCTGGCCTACAAACCCGTTCCATTCTATATGTCTTCAGCTGGGTATGGTCTGCGTTTGCTGACCTCGATCCGCACGAAAGTGCGTCTGGCTTGCTACGATGAACCAGGTGTGGTCTCCATCCGTACGGAATCCAATCAGCTCACCTTCCAATTATGGAGCGGAGAGCCTTTCGCGGAATTATTGCACCGCTATGCCCAACTGCTGGGACTTCCGCTCTATCAGCCACCAAACTGGGTCTTTGGTCCCTGGAAATCACGGGATTGGACACAGGATAACCAGCAACTTACCCTCGAAGATTTACGCAAGCCTCGTGAATTGAAACTAGCCGGATCAGTAAAGTTGATCGATGCTGCCTGGGAATCCGACTTGAACGATTTCCTCTTCAACGAAAAATATCCGGATCCCGTTCAATTACTGGCGGAAGTCCGCCGTCTTGGCTACAGGATTGTATTATGGATTTCACCTTGGATGGTGAAGAATGACCCGAACACACTTATTTATGAATTTTGTGCAAAAAACGGATTCTTGATTAAAAACAATGACAACCAACCTTACGTTCACCGGTTGGGAAACAGTCCAAGATTTATGGGCTCGTGTTTCGATTTCACCAACCCACAGGCTGTGGATTGGTGGCAGGCACAAATTTCCCGCCTTGTAGAGATGGGTGTAGACGGTTTTAAAACCGATTTTGGCGAACAGGTGCCCGATGACGCCATCTTTTTCGATGGCAGGACTGGACGAGAGCTTCACAACCTATTCCCTGTACTTTATAACCAGGCCACCTTTCAGGCTATGCAAAGACATACGCAAGGTATCTTACTCGCCCGTTCTGCCTGGGATGGATCACAACGCTACTGTGCAGTCTGGGCCGGCGATCAAAGCGCGGATTTCGGACCAGCTACCGGTTTATCCAGTGTCATCCTGGCCGGGCAAAATGCCGGGCTTTCCGGTTTCTCCTGTTGGGCAAGCGATATTGGTGGTTATTTTGGTCAGCCGAGCGACGAGATTTTCTCTCGATGGATTGCCTTTGGCGCATTCTCACCAATCATGCAGCTTCATGGATTGGGAAACCGTGAACCCTGGAATTTTTCAGAACAGGTTCTGGAAACATATAAGTTCTATTCACACTTGCACCTGGATCTCTTCCCATATATCTTCACTTTTGCCCAAATTGCCAGCCAGACCGGCATTCCACTCATGCGAGCCTTGCCTTTTGCTTTTCCGCATGATCCCGGTATCTGGAACACGCTGGTTGAACACGAATACATGTTTGGACCAGACTTATTGGTGGCACCGGTATACTTCGGCCACACCAAAAAGTGGCAGGTTTATTTACCCCAAGGCCAGTGGTGTGACTTCTGGAGTGGTGCTGCCTTAGAAGGCGGTAGAGACTGGCTGGTAGATGCAGGGGTGGAGCAGATTCCTGTTTTTGCCCGGGCTGGAGCCATCATCCCCTTTTTGGACGGCAACCCGGACACTTTGCTGCCCAGTGAAGATTCCAACACCAAAACTGCCAATGCGGATTTGCGTTTACAAATCTATCCCGGAGCGGATGGTGAATTCAAGATGTATGACGGCAGCCTATTCCATTGGTCTGAACAATCGCATGTTTTGTCAATCCAGCATGTTCCTTCGCCGCGTTGGATTTCATTTTGCTGTATGGGAAGCAAACAATCCTCCATTTATGCCACTGGAGAAGATGGCAACTCTTTGCCCCTAACAACGGGTAGCCTGAATGACGACCGTAAATACATGCGCATTTGGGTCGAATCCTCCGCAAACTATCAGATAAAAATGTAATTCTTTTACTATGAAAATCGAAAGGAATAAAACATGGCAAAAAAATCACCGACTGATGAATGGAGCAAGTTCCTGATTCCCATTCAAACCCCGGTTTCGTTGGGTGACCAGGTTTACAATAATCTCCTTGAAGCAATTCTTTCACAGCAAATCAAACCAGGTCAGCATTTGGTGGAACAGCCATTGGCAGACCAGCTTTCCGTCAGCCGCATATCCATCCGGGAAGCTATCCGCCGTTTAGCCCAGGATGGACTGGTGGAAATTATCCCCACCCGAGGATCATACGTTGTTAATTTAACTTCCACTGATGTGGAAGAGATTTACCGCCTGCGCACATCACTGGAATGTATTGCTGTTGAGCACATCATCAGTCAATATCAACCTGGTATGCTGGATGTATTCGATGATATTCTGGATGATATGCGGGACATTGAGCGACATGAAGATCGTTTCCATGGTGCTGCGGTTGATAACCATTTCCACCGCACACTGATGCACCTTTCCGGCTTGAAGCGAACCATCCAGATATGGGAACAGATGTCAAACCAGATCACATTGGTCATTTTTAACGTCAGCAATTATTACCCGACCATCACCGGTTTTACAGAACGTCACAGTCCCTTGCTGGATTTGATTCGGAACGGTGATGCCCCGAATGCTACCCGTTATTTAAAAGAGCATATTCAAGAAGGATCGCAGCACATACTTAAAGCGATGCTTCAAATCATTTAAAATTCAGAGGAAAAATGAAAATAGTACAGGTTGAATGCAGTCTACTGGAGTTCCCTCTTCCCGCACCTTTGCGCCCTTCCTGGGCTCCCGGGCGGGTCTTTACCACCACCAATTGCACCTTGATCCGAGTACATACCGATGAAGGCATTACCGGTATCGGCGCTGGTCCCGAAGTTGGCATGCTGGGTATTTACACATTTGCCGACCTTGTCACCCCCTATGTCATCGGCAAGGATCCGTTCCGTGTGGAACAAATCAGTCCTTACCTGCGAGTGGCTGCCCGGGATGGTAGTTATCCATGGGCTTTTGAAATGGCTCTCTGGGATATCATTGGCAAAGCCACAAATCAGCCAGTATACCGCCTGTGGGGTGGTTTTAATGACCGCATGAAAGTTTATGCCAGCCTGGCTGAAGTACCTCCGGTGGAAGAACAAATTGAGCGCATTCACTTACTCCGCAGTCAGGGCATGAAGGCCTTTAAGCTCCGATTGCGTAGACCAACGATAAAGGAAGATATCGCTGTGGTGGAGCAAGTTCGAAAAGTCTTTGGCGATGAAATCGAGTTGATGGTGGATGCGAACCAGGCGCACGTCATGCCATCACCTAAACCGATCGGCGCCTGGTCGTATGAAGATGCTCTGACCGTCGCACGAGCGATGGAGAAACTAGACGTTAACTGGTTGGAAGAACCTTTACCAAGATACAACACCAAACAATTAGCACGCCTGTGCTCCGAAGTGGATATCCCCATCGCTGGTGGTGAGCTGAATATCGGCTTACATGAGTACAAAACTCTGGTGGATATGGATTGTTACGATATCATTCAGGCTGACGCAGCCTTTTCCGAAGGTATCTTCCAGTTACGTAAAGTTGCCAGCCTGGCGGAGATGTCCTTCAAGAAATTCATCCCACACACCTGGTCGAACGGCATTGGGTTGGGTGCCAATTTACAATTGGCTGCGTCGGTACCTAACTGTCCGTGGTTCGAATTTCCAGTCGATCCGCCCGCCTGGACAATTGAATCACGTGATTTCATGCTGGCCAAACCCTTCCGCATTGACATGGATGGGACCATTGGGCTGCCCGATCTTCCAGGGATGGGCTTTTTCCTGGATGAAGAGGCAATCACGAAATATTCCAAACATAACTGGCAGAGCGAGAGGTTCAGCTCATGATTAATCCGGGATTATTTGACCTCCTGGTTCGGGACCTGGCATTATCAGATCCAACTCTTCGACCCAAATTGGCATCACAAATCATTGCCCAGGCGCGTGAAATGGGCGTCTATCCGGCAGCGATAGGTGAAATATACCAGGCTTTGGGCCAGGGAACTCTGGCACCCATGACCATTCCCGCCTTTAATATCCGTGGATTGACATATGCATTCGCTCGGGTTATCTGGCGAAAAGTGATCAAACTGAATACCGGACCAGTCATCTTTGAGCTTGCCCCATCTGAAACATGGGCTGGTGATCAGACCTATGCCGAATATGCGGCCATGGTCTTCGCCGCTGCTTGCCGGGAAGGGTATCAAGGACCCATATTTTTACAGGGAGATCATTTCGCAATTGAATCGACCGATCAGGTCCCTGCAGTTTTGGAACGATGCCAGGAAGTGATTAGTAGTGGTTTTTATCAAATCGATATTGACGGATCCCATCTGATTGTCAAAGATCCTCAGGATTTAAAAGCATTTCATACACCGAATGCCAAAGTGACTTCTGAAATTATCAAACACCTTCGCCAACAGCAACCCGACAGAGTGCACCTCGTGTTGGGTGGAGAGGTAGGTGAAATTGGGGGTCGAGACACATCGGTCAATGATCTGGATACTTTCAAAGATCTAATAGACCAATTTTTGCCTTCAGAAATCCCTGGACTGGATAAAATCAGCGCACAAACCGGAACTGCACACGGTGGAATTGTTCTACAAAATGGCAGCACCGGACAGATGAACGTAGATTTTGATCTGATTGCTCAATTAAGTGCTAAAGCCAGAGAATTTGGCTGGTCTGGCATTGTTCAGCATGGGGCTTCTACTTTAACCATGCAAGATCTGGAAAAATTACCAATGGCTGGTGTTATAGAAGTTCATTTAGCCACCCAGATTCAGAATATCGTTTTTGATCACCCGGCATTCCCGGTTGACTTAAGAGAAAAGATGCAAAAACGGTTGGTTGTAGCTGCTTTTGGAGCAGAAGGTGAAAAAATCGAAAACACAGAAGCCTTAACTCTGGCACAGCAATTTTACAAAGCTCGTTGGACTGCCTGGGGCTCTTTCAAACATGAACTTTGGGATTTGCCAGAATCCGTGTTGACCCCTATTGAAGACAGCTTTGGTCTTTGGGTGGAGGATATAATTAAATCACTGCGAATCGATAATAAGAAAGAGGTTCTCAAACAATACTTCAAGGGAGCTTAGTATGAAAAAGTATGATGTTGTTGGCTTAGGAATTGCGACTCAGGATATTCTGGCATTAACGCCACATTTACCTCAAACGAATGATTGTTTTCCTGTTCCTATCGTCGATATGCAGGGCGGAGGGCCGGTTGCGACCGCTCTGGTCACGCTTTCCCGTCTGGGTTCCCGTTGTTCCTATTTAGGGCCTTTTGCTCTGGATCAGACCGGTCGTCAGATTATGAGCGAATTGAAGCAATATGGTGTGGATATTTCCAATTGTCCTTCAAGAAATGAAGGATCATCCTCCGCATCTGTGATTCTTGTAGAACAGGAAGGTGGAAATCGTTCCATCTTGTTCCAAAAAAGCACTGCCGCGGAATTGGAGCCGGATGAAGTGCAGCCCGAATGGATTTTATCTGCACGGGCAATCCATCTGGACGGATTCTATGCCCCGGCAGCCTTAAAAGCAGCAAGAATTGCCCATGAGAATGATGTGTTGGTATCCTTTGATGGTGGCGCAGGTGAAGCGATGTGGGAAGGGCTGGAAGAAATCCTTTCTCTGGTCGATATTATGGTCGTCGCGCGAAAATTTGCTCAACAGATTACCGGAGAAGATGATCCGCTCGGAGCCGGTTCGATGTTATTGGAAAAATATCAGAGCCAGCAGGTCGTCATAACAGATGGCGCGAATGGCTGTTGGTACTGGGATCGTAAATATCATATGCACCAACCCTCTTTCCTTGTGGAAGTGGTCGATACCACCGGCGCTGGTGACACCTTCCATGGTGCATACCTGTTCGCCTGTTTACAGGAACAATGGCGTCCCGCCTTCCGTTTAAAATTTGCCAGTGCTGTGGCTGCTTTGAAATGTACAAAATTGGGTGGAAGAAAAGGGATTCCTACTTTGGAAGAGACAACTGCCTTCATTGCCAGAACGCAGACTTTGCGATTATAAAAAGTACTTATTACATCACAAACAAAAGGAAATTATGAAAAAAGATCAAAACAAAAAATTTGTCGGCCTAATATCTGTGGGTGTTCCCTGGTTTGATGTGACAACTGCCAAAAAGAACCTGGATGAAACCCGAGCCTGGCTGCAAAATTCATGGCAGGTCTGTGGACCTCAGGATTTAGTCGTGGATTCGGAACAATTGGAAGTCGCGCTGGAAAATTTTCAAAGTCAAAATCGACCGGACGTGATCATAATTCAGATTGGTACTTTCCCGGATGGCGAAGTGCCGTTGACGATTGCCGAGCGCTTAGGCGTACCGGTCATTATTCATTCCTTACCGGAGCCGGATATCAACAAGCAAATTTCACTTAACAGTCTGTGCGGTGCCAATCTCTCCACTTTTACACTCAATGAAATGGATATTCCACACAAAGCCATTCACGGATCAGTTTCCTCTGCCAGTGTGCAGATTGAAATGAGTGCCTATATCCGGGCTGCCTTGACTCTGGCTACCATGAAACGTACCCGCCTGGGTTTGATCGGTTTCCGTGCCCCGGGTTTTTATCCGTGTGTTTTTGATGAGCTGCTCATCCGCCGAACCTTTGGAGTAGGCATTGATCACATTCCCTTGAGTGAAGTTGTTTTGAGTTTACAGAGCGGGACTGCCCGTAAAGCACCGACCACTGATTTTCCACGCATCGAAGGTGGTAATTTGCCCAAAGAATCAATCGAATCAATTGAACGCTATTATGGTGGGCTATCCAAAGTTCTGGAAAAAAGTGGTAAGAATCTGTTTGCCATTAAGGACTGGCCGGAAATCATGGGACTTGAAGATCCGGGTGGCATTTGGCCAGGACTGGGCTGGTTGCTGGATGAAGGATACTTAATGGCTCCGGAAGGTGATGTAAATGCTGCCATAACAATGGGCGTTTTACGTGGCCTGGATAGTGGCACACCCTTCTTCGCAGACATCAGTGCCTGGGATGATGAGACCTCTGCCCTGGCATTATGGCATTATGGTGGCGCACCCAGCCTGGCAAGTGATCCAGGTGAAATTCGTTATGGAGAGGAAGGCCGCGAGGTGCAATTCACCCTCAAACCTGGTCAGGCAACTCTGGTACGTTTTGGCTATCATAAGGGCCAGTTCCGAATTTTAGCCATTGGTATTGAGGTCCTAAAAAAGAAGGTCAGCCTGAGAAGAGCAGGTGGGTGGGTTAAAACTGTCAACCAACCGGCACAACAAGTGGTTCGCGCCATGTTGGATAATGGTTGGGAGCATCATGTTGTTCTTACCTATGGCGACGTAGTCCCTGAACTTCAGGCGATTTCACGATTTACCGGGATACCAATCGTTGTGATGTAAGCAAATATTTTCTTAAATAACCAATAAGTCGGCCAGCTTGAATTCACGGGTCGACTTATTTTTTGGCAATGTTCCATAAAAGTGTGCTTGCAAGCTTCCATGATTAATTGAAAAATATAAGCACCCACCCCTTTAGTCCCCGCCCTTGAGGGCGGGGAAAATGATTTAATGGGATTTTTGAGCCGAAATTCCGCTCAAAAACCCCGAAAAGAAAGGCTGCCCCATTCCCAATTTGGGGAAGGGGGTTGGGGGATGGGTAACTATCACTTTTTTAGACACTTTATTATGCTAAAAGCCTATTTTTTTAGTAATAATAAAACGATTAATTATTCCATTATTAACTCCTTTTTACTCTGTTGCACTGCTGACTAAATCCAAGAAGCCTTCATGTATAATAAACCCATGACCAATCTGTTTACGATCGGACAACTGGCAAAAAAAGTTGGATTACGCCCCTCTGCTATCCGTTATTATGAAGAGCAAGGGCTAATACAACCCAAAGAACGCAGCGAAGCCGGATACCGCCTTTATGCTCCAGACGCTGAACATACGCTACGTTTCATTCAACGAGCCCAGCGCCTGGGATTTTCCTTAACCGACATTCGCAGTCTGTTGGTAAATTGGAAATCCGGCCAATTAAACGATGATGCCCTCCTGCAAATCGCCCAACGCCGCTATTTCGAACTGGAACGCCAGATGACCCAATCCCTGGTGTTGCAGCACGAGCTGGGTTTGTTCCTGCAGGATCTGCGGGATGCTCAAAATCACGCACATCTGTGGGGAGACACCCTGAATGAGTTTTTGGAAAGAGTCTGCAATAATCCCCTCAGTCAACCGGACAACGACACCTTTGAGTGGCTGTTGTCTCAATCTGGCTGTGTTCTGACTACACCGCAGGGACGTGCACTCTTGCAAACCCTGCGCGGTCAGCATACCCATATCTGGCAGCAGGATGATAAATTTCATATCCTGATTGTCAGCCAGGACGAAAAGATCGGGCTAGCCCTTAAACAATTGGCCACACTGGAAGAAGACTGCATCATGCATGCGGATCAAAGCACTGTCCCGCAGTTTGCTACCAACGAGGAAGGTTTTTTGTTGTTGGTACAGGGGGAAAACGCATTCATTTTCGTTCGTCTTTTTCTGATGCTGGAAGAGATGGAAAGATCAGAGAATGGCGAGTAAATCATAAGAGAATTGTGCGATTCTCTTTTCTCAAATCACAAATTTAAAATATTTTTCCCTCTTGACTCTCAACCTGACTTGAAGGTGTAGACTGATACAACATCATCGTCGAGGATTAAATAATGGCAGAAAAAGTACAGGTATTTGAAATTAGTGGTTTGGATTGTCCGGATTGCGCCAAAAAAGTAGCCAGTGGGGTACAAAAATTACCCGGTGTACAAATGAGTGAGCTTAATTTCACCACTCGAAAATTGACAGTCGTGGGTGAAACTTCCGTGCAATTGATTGGTGAACGTGTGCGAGCTTTGGGTCATGATATTGTCATGCCAGAAACAAACCAAAATCAAACCGCCCAACATAGCAGCAACTTCTTTAGCTTTTTATGGAAGCGTACTGAAACACGCTTTGCTTTATTAGGCGCTTTGCTGATTCTGCCGGGGTTAATCCTGAACGAACTGCTCGGTCAGGAACATTTGTGGGTCAACTGGCTATCATCTGCAGCTATTTTGGCTGCTGGTCTGCCAGTAGCTCGCAGTGCCTGGCAAAATCTCCGGATCAATCACAATATCGATATCAATTTTCTGATGAGCATTGCGGCTATTGGAGCCTTTATCATTGGTGCCTATACAGAAGCTGGCATGGTTATGGTGTTGTTCGCATTAGGCGAAGCATTGGAAGGTTTTACCTCCGAAAAAGCACACGCTTCAATTGAGAATCTGTTGGATATTGTTCCACAGACCGCTACCCGATTGATTGAAAATAATGGTTCTGCACGTGAAATCAGCGTTCAGGTAAGTGATCTGAATATTGCTGACCGCATCCTCGTGCGACCTGGAGAGACCATCCCGATGGATGGCAAGATTCTAGAAGGTATTTCCTCAGTCAATCAGGCTTCGATCACGGGAGAATCTGCTTTAGTGGAAAAAACAGTTGGAGACGAAGTTTTTGCCAGCAGCATTAATGGAGAAAGCGCATTAATTGTTTCGGTTACACAATTATCCGATGATAATACCATCAGCCGTGTGGTGAAAATGGTGAAGCAAGCCCAAGAAAAGCAGGCTCCGGCGGAACGATTCATTGATCAATTTGCACGCTGGTATACTCCCTTGGTTGTGGTTTTAGCAAGCCTTGTCGCCATCATTCCCCCCATATTTTTTGATCAACCATTTCTTAACCCAGCGGAAGGTGGAACTGGCTGGTTTTACCGTGGATTGACGCTCTTAGTCATTTCCTGCCCTTGTGCGCTCGTTATCTCCACACCTGTTAGCATCATATCCGCCATCAGCAACGCTGCCCGACATGGTGTCCTTTTCAAAGGCGGGTTGCATTTAGAAACCTTGAGTAAAGCAAAAGTATTTGCTTTTGATAAAACCGGTACACTGACCGAAGGAACTCCGGTGATCATGGCTGCACGCGCCCAGGATCATCGTGCTTTTAAACCCATCAATACATCCTGTTCGGATTGTTCTGATCTGGTAGCATTAGCGCATGCTGTAGAAAGACGCAGCCAACACCCGCTGGCTCAGGCTGTTAGCCAGGCAGCGGAAAGTCTAGGTGTTGCGGAAAAGTACCCGGCAGCCTTACAAGTTACCGTAAATCCTGGAAAGGGTGTATCCGGTGATGTGGGTGGTCGCTTGGTGCAAATTGGTTCACATCGTTGGCTTGATGACGATATTCTTCACAGTCAGGAAGATTGTGATGATCTGAAAAATCTGGAATTGGACGGCAGTAGCCAGATCAATATCGCTGTGGATGGCGTATTAAAGGGCAGCCTTTTGGCTATTGATACCCCACGTGATTCCAGTCGCCAGGCAATTGCCGATCTCAAACAAATGGGCATTGAACACCTAGTCATGTTAACCGGTGATCAACCTGCTGCAGCTCAACAAATTGCCGAAGCTGTCGGCGTGACTGATTTTCGCTCACAATTACTTCCTCAGGACAAGTTGATTGCCGTGGAAGATTTGCAACGACAATACGGTTCAATAGTAATGGTTGGTGATGGCATTAATGATGCCCCAGCTTTGGCTTTAGCCAACATTGGTATTGCTGTACGTGGCACAAACAGCAGCGCCCAGGCTATGGAGACCGCTGATGTGACACTCATGCAGGCTGACCTCGCACAATTGCCCTTTGCTTTGAAATTGAGTCGTGCCGCAATGAACACCATTCGTTTTAATATTGCTTTTGCTATTGGAATAAAAGCCATATTCATGATTTTGGCAACCGCAGGGCTGAGCACCATGTGGATGGCTGTTGTGGCAGATATGGGTATCTCGATCCTGGTGACCCTGAATGGAATGCGCTTGCTAAAAAACCCGGTATAGACCGGATTTAGTTAATTTGCATAAGATTTAACAAGTATTCTGCTGAAGTGCTTTTATCAAAAAAACGGATATCTTTTTCTTCGCTGATCATCCGGGCTATTTCTGGTTTGGTACTCGTGAATATGATCAACCCCTTTGGGAAGTAACTTCGCAGCATGTCAACTTCCAAATCGCTTTTTAACCCCTGCAATTCAGTATCGATGACAAGTACATCTGGTGCGTTATCACAAAGAATTTCCAGTGTGTCTTCCAATGTGTGGGCAATTAATACTTCCAAGCCAGGCAGACGATTTTCTAAGAAAACCTTAATGGCCTGGCATGAACCCATATGATCATCAGCAACTAATACTTGTCTCATCGTTCATTCCTGATTTACAAGTCTACGCTGCCAACTGGAGAAATGTACCAACCCGACGTTTGGTGTAGGACTACCCAAAAGTACAGTCTTTATATTTTAGGTACTTTCCAGTCTACATCAGATCACAAACACCTGGCACTGGGATGGCAACCTTCATTAAAACGCACGCTTTTCAAAGATCAGCCTGGTTTTCTGATATGGTTCATTTCAATTCTAAAAAATATTGTGCCACCGATCGATTTTCTTGTCTCTGGTGGTTTCAGAGCTTTTCCATGAGATTGAAAACATTTTACCGAATTATTCAGTTAAAAAATCTTGTGACCCGAAAACCTCACACCAACTTTTTGTGAATCGCCAGCGTAACAGCCGCAACGCGGTTATCAACTTCCAATTTCATCAAAATATTACTGATGTGAAACTTAACCGTTGAAAGACTGATTGAAAGCTTTTCCGCAATTTCAGCATTATTCAATCCGTTCACCATCTGCTTCAAGACATCTTTTTCCCTATCAGTTAAAGTGTCCACCTCAGCAACATGTTGCGCTACTCTCACCAATGATTGCGCCGCCTCCGGAGAAAGAGTCATTTTGCCTATTTTGGCTGCTTTAATCGCTGCAGTCAGCTCCCGAGCGGACACATTCTTCATTAAGTATCCGACTGCCCCGGCTTTTAATGCGTTGTGTACCAGCTCGTCCTCTTGAAAACTAGTCAAGGCAATGATCTGGATCGTTGAGTTTTCTTTTTTGATCGCCTGAATGGCTGTTACACCGTCCATCACAGGCATAATTAAATCCATTAAAATCACATCTGGCTTTAGAATACGAGCCCGCACGACAGCCTGTTCACCGTTCTCAGCCTCTGCAACGAGTTCTAGGTCCGGGGTTACCGATAAAAATGCACTTAATCCGGAGCGTACAACTGCGTGATCGTCAACAATCATGACCCGAATTTTATTATCCTCCATTGTGTACCACCTTCCTATTGATTTTCTGGTTGCCATGTAAAGGTTATTTGGGTACCTTCACCCGGCTCACTGTAAACACTAAATTTTGCTCCAACAGCCTCTGCCCGTTCGCGCATAATTTTTAATCCCAAGTGGTCTGCTGTGACAGAATTTGGTTCAAATCCTTGTCCATCATCCTCAATTGATAATCGCACTTTTTCTCCCAATTGCAAATTAACTAATGCCTGACTTGCCTTGGCGTGTTTGCCAATATTATTTAAAGCTTCCTGGGTGACCCTGTAAATGCTGATTTGAACTTCCGGGGGCAATTTCTGTTCACCCTCAATATTTAAAGATATTTTAATTCGTGCCCTCCCTATCATTGCTTCAGTTAATTGGCGTAATAAAACCGGTAAAGCCACATCCACCAATGCATTCGGACGTAATTCCACTAATAAGGTGCGCATTTCTGCCAAGGCACCACGAGTCAATTGCCTTAATTCTTCAAGACGCTTATAACCCTCATTCTTGTTCATGTCCCAGATATCGGGCAACACATCGGCAATTAGCGTCGCAGAAAACAGCGTTTGCGTAACAGCATCGTGTAAATCCCGAGCTAATCGTGTGCGTTCAGCCACCACAGCTTCCTGTGCTGCCTTTTTTTGAAGCAATTCATTTGCTTTGTTTAATTCTTCTGTTCGCTCTGTGATCCGGTTTTCAAGCATTTGGCGATAATCTGCTTCCTGGCGAGCCAATTTTTCTCTGGCTAATTTTTCTTCCGTAATATCTTCAATGATTCCAATCAGGTATTGAGGCACACCATTGCCATCAAGGACGCTTGAATAGGTGACACGCGCCCAAATAAATTGATTGTTTTTGAGAATATAGCGTTTTTCCATGGAAAACCCGGATCTCTTCCCTGAGATCATTTCAACAAATTCCTGATGTCCTACAGCCACATCATCCGGGTGTGACAATTCTGCTGGATCCAGGTCCTTAAGCTCTTCTTTTGTCCTGCCAATAATCATTTCTGCTGCATGGTTGATATCCAAAACTCTTCTTTGCAGGGACATAATTGCAACCCCAACCGAAGTATTATCAAACATGGCTTTAAATCTTGCTTCGGATTTACGCAGATTTTCCTGGTCATTTTTCTGACTGTCGATATCCTCCACCATGACAACCAAATACATGATCTTTCCTTCCGGATCATGCACCGCAGAAATGGTTTGCTTGACCCAATAAGGTTTGTTGTCTTTGCGGATGTAGCGACGTTCCACCTGATATGAATTCAGTTCACCCGAAACCAATTTGGAATAATTTTCAGCCCCAATATTTACATCATCCGGATGGCTGATCAAAGCGCCGTTTGTATTTAACAACTCCTCCCTTGTTCGCCCGGCAATTCTGGCAAGACTATCATTTACTGCCAATACTTTCCGATCTAAACCAACAAGCGTAATTCCAATTCCCGAGTTTTCAAACATTGCCCGAAATCTTGCTTCGGACTCGCGCAGGTTTTCAGCTGATTTCTTTTGTTTATCGATATCACTGATAACGCCAACCAGGTAGATTGGCTCTCCATTTGTATCCCGGACCATACTCATGGAAACCAGCGCCCAAAACACCTCTCCGTTCTTACGAATGTATCGTCTTTCATCGATATAATGATTAATTTCGCCCGCCAGAAGCTGTTTGTGGCGTATCGAAGAATCAACGAAATCTTCCGGAAACGTGGATAAAGCAGGAGATTGCCCGATGAGTTCCTCCCGGGTATATCCCAACATGGTACACATAGCCGGGTTGGAATCGATAATCTTTCGATCGAGACTTAATATCCCCATGCCTACCGGAGAATGTTCAAACATCGTCTGAAATCGAGCTTCTGAAACCGAAAGATCTTTTTCTGCACGCCGTTTTAATTCCAGTTGTGCCAATTTCAGCTCAGAAGTTCGCTGAAATACTTCCTCCTCCAGCTTTCTTTTCTGATTTTGAATCTCCTTTGTGCGCAGAGAAACCAGAAAAAATCCAATAATAGAAAGAAATAGGAGAACAACAATCCAGAATTGCCAGGTTTTCCAAAATGGCGGAATGATTTTTAAGGGAATAGCAATACCTGTATCATTCCAAACACCATTATTATTTGCGGCTTTTACCTTGAAGATGTAATCACCACCGGGCAGATTCGTATAACTGGCATAATTTCGGTTACCTGCCATTACCCAATCCGGATCAAAATTTTCTAATTGATAAGCATATTGATTCATTTTTGGAGAGTGAAAATCCAGTGCAACAAACTCAAAAGACAGGAAATTTTGTTTGTAGGTTAATTTGATTGGATCAGTTGAACTGGCATCATACGGCAATGATTCATTAAACACTCTAAAATCAGAGATCACAATATTGGGGGGAACTTCATTTTTAGTTATTTCAAGCGGATTAAAGGCTGTAAAACCCTGTGTACCACCAATATAAAAATCACCGCTTATCTTGCTTGCATAATAGCTATTAGAATTAAATTCATTCCCTTGCAAGCCATCCGTTTTATCAAACACCAGTGCAGTTTCCGTCTCGCGGTCAAATTTGACCAGACCATTGTTGGTTGTAATCCAAAGAAAACCGGTTTCATCTTCCATAATCCCCAAGATGGTCGAATTACGAAATCCATTTTTATCAGTAAAGTGTTTGAAATCACCGGTATCAGGATTATAACGATTCAGTCCTCCCTGAGTTCCCAACCAAAACAACCCATCCATTGATTTATGAATGACCCAAATGCTGTCATCACTGAGTGATTTTTCGTTTTCAGAATCCTTTCGGATATTTTCCCAAACAGCTGTTTCCGGATTAAGATTTTTGGCATTAGAAAGATCCAACCGATAAAGACCACCACCCCACGAACCTGTCCAAAGATCGGTTCCATCCATAAAGATACTGACCAGTGGTGCTGCCAGCCCTTGTTCAGTTATTGGATAATTTACAAAAGTATCCTGAAGTGGGTCTTTTCTGGATAATCCGGACATACTTGTAATCCACAAACGACCTGCCTGGTCCTGTGTGATCGACGTAACCTGGTCATCCAATAACGTTGTTGGGTCATCCTCGTTATGCTGAAACCGTATAAAATTATTCGTTTTCTGATTAAAGAGATTAAGCCCACCTCCCAGGGTTCCAATCCACAATTGGTTTTCCTGGTCGGTAAATAGCGACATTACCAGGTTGCTGCTGATACTGGATTCGTTATTTGCATCATATTGATAATGCATAAAAGTACCATTGATTGGATTAAATTTTGCCAATCCACTATCCCAGGTTCCGACCCAAACAGTCCCATCACTGGTCTCCGAAAATGCACCGATGTGATTGCTGCGAATACTGTAAATATCATCTCCCTTATTGCGATAAGTTCGGAACTGCAGGCTCTGCAGATTTAACTTGTTAATCCCGGAACTCAGAGTTCCCACCCACAAGACATTGGAGCGGTCGAGTAATAAAGAATACGTATTATCACTTGAGAGACTATCCGAATCACCGGGGTCATGATGAATGTTCTGAAATTTTCCCGAAGAATCCAAATCCTTAAAAAACAAACCACTGTTCCACATTGTGACCCACAAAGTATTATCCTGATCGACTAAAAGATCAGTAACATTATTGTCGACCAATTGACCACGTTGATTTTCGTTTAGATATTTCTGGCAGATCTTTGTTTTTGGGTCAAAATGAACCAATCCCCCACCCGAGACTCCATAACCGCCATAACCGATCCACAGGCTACCATCGCTTAATTCAAGGATTGAAGAGACATTTGCGCCATCCAGGCAGGAAGACTTATTCTGAAGTCTTTCCACTTTGCCAGTCGTAGGGTTTATTCGATTAATTCCTTTTCCTTCTGAAGTAAAACTACCAGTACCAACCCACAAATTTCCGTCTGCCGCAGGTAGAATCACAGAAATAGCGTTGCTGCTTAGAGTATCTCTGTTTTCCGGATCAGACCTAAAATGTGTGAATTTTTCGGTTTTCCTGTCAAAAAGCTCCAGGCCTGCTAAGGTACCAATCCACAATCTTTTCTGCTGATCCTCAACAATAGAAGTCACGATTCCATGTGAAATAGCATACGGATTATTTTCGTCGGGAACAAAACGATCAAACTGAGATGTTTGAGCATTAAATCGGTTTAACCCGCCACCCCAGGTACCCACCCACAGCACGCCTTCATGATCTTCGTAAAGGGAGATGATACTGTTATGACTGAGACTGGCGGGGGGATC
>PHBS01000052.1:0-5964 GCA_002841995.1 Chloroflexi bacterium HGW-Chloroflexi-8 | reverse complement strand
ACAGGGCTAAACCGGCATTTTGTGAAAGACCATCATCAATGCTTAATTTGTCAAAACGATAGCTGGTGCCAGGATAGAAATTTGAATTTATTTGTTCTGGTTCTGCTAAAACGATGTTGGGGAAGCCCAATAATACGACGAAGATAAGAAGAAGTGTGGGCAAGCGGCGCATTTTCAACCTCTTTTTTACAATTGAAATTTATTATATATATTTTTTGTCAATATTTTTATTAATAGAAGGGTGTCTTTTTGTGCAGTTTTGGTTGCGGATGAGCATGAATTTAATGGCTCTTAGTGCCTGGTTTCGTCGCTTATTCTCCTATTTTGATGGTTCCTGCCTCCTGAAGAGAGAATAAATCTCAATTATTATTTCGGTTAATTTCTAAACTTCTTTTATAAATGGATTTTGGATCAAAAATGGAGGAGCCGTTCCTTACTTATGGATATATAGGAACGGCTCGGAGGAAAATAATGACAGACACTGCCATTATCGACAAAAGGGAGAAAGATGTTATTTTAAAGATGCAATTTCTAATTTTTTTTCAAGGATTTGAACTCGATAGGAAAGTCTATTTGAGTTTTTTAACAATCGGGCAGCTGTAAACAACAATACGGATATTCCGGCATTTACCAGCGTAAAGATCAATGAAATGTCGCGAAGTGCCCGTGCCAGATAACCTAAAAAGATATCCCCCAGGGTGCCCAGAATTGCCTGAAAAAGAGGTGCGTTAGATCGTATTGTGATATCAGCGTTGATGGCTGCGAAAACACAAATCAGCATGACGATAAAATTGAGTCCACTCAGAACATACAACACAATACTGACAATAGGTGCTTCCTGCTTTTTCATCAAAAATCTCCTTATCGCTTACAAAGAAGATTTTACGTGAAAAGAGAGACGCCTACCCCATACTTTTGGTGAGGTTTAGCCTGACCAGAGGAAATATTTTTCTTGTTTACACAGCCAACAGGCCGGCTTTACTTACTGCTTGATATGCCAAATCTTTTTCTTTTTCCCATAATGACAAAAATGGTGGCCGGACAAATGTTAAATCGGGTCTGAAAAAGCCCATGCTGACGAGCGCAACTTTACAACGTGCACGGTAGTCGCCAATCGGTTTACCATAAATGTAATCGCTAAAACCCTGCACCCGACCTTGCATAAATACTGCCTGATCGAAAGCTTTATTTTGAACTGCCTGAAGCAACTCGACAAGCAATCCGACCCCAACCGCCGCATATCCTAACAGTCCTCCTTTTGCACCCATCAAGAAACTTTCCAAAAGAAAATTGTCGTTGCCGGTGATCATGGTAACCGGGTGGTCAGCTTGGTGGACAATGTCGCGTGTTAATAGGAACCGCTGGGCATCAAAAGAAGCATCTTTCAAACCAATAATTTGCGGCAATTCCAATAATTTTGTGAGGGCATCTGCCGTAAAGTTTATTCCGCCAAATATCGGTCCGAGTTGAAAGGCGATGATGGGCAGATCAGATGCCTCTGCGATTGCTTTATGATACAAATATGGAATGCTGACGTCGAGCGGGTCGTTGAGATAAGCTGGGGTCGGGAATACCAGAAGTGCATCCGCACCGGCATCCCGGGATTATACCTTCCAAATCAGATGAGATTTGTTGGTTAAAATATTATTTATATTTATTCGGGAACCAGATCTTCATTTATCAATCCGACCCTTTAACCCAATATTATGGACTCCTATCATTCCTCAACTGCCGTATAATTGGATTATTGATGGAAAAACAGGATCATGAGCACCTTTAATCGATTAAATCAGGTTTATGCCGACTCGAAATTAGTCAGCATAAACGATAACTCACGCATAATTATTTTCAGTGACTGTCACCGCGGAGACTTTGGTTGGGCGGATGACTTCGCTAAAAACCAGAATATTTTTCTGCATGCGCTTTCATACTATTACCATGACGACTTCACTTATATTGAGCTGGGCGATGGTGATGAGCTCTGGAAAAACCGTTCATTTGTCGATATTTTTTCGGCACACCGCCCGGTGTACGAAATGATTTCGCGCTTTTACCATGAAGACCGTTTTTATATGTTATTTGGAAACCATGACATTCAACGATCTATCCCCGGTTATGTGAAAAGTACTCTTTATTCATATTTGGATGAACGAACCATGCAATCCCGCCCACTTTTTCCGGATATCGTTGTGCATGCCGGTCTGATCATTAAACACGAACCTTCTCAACAGGAATTATTCCTGGTGCATGGTCATCAAGGCGACCTCTTATCCGATGTTGCCTGGCCGATTGGACGTTTTTTCGTTAGATCGCTGTGGCGGAATCTACAATTATTTGGATTAAATGACCCCACCAGTGCCGCCAAGAACTTTACCGTCGCAAGGCGGGTGGACAAAAAATTGATTCATTGGAGTCTTGAGAACAAGAAAATGATTTTGGCTGGGCACACACACCGCCCGCGTTTCCCAACTCTTGATCAAGTGCCTTACATTAATGCAGGCAGCGCGGTTTCACCATTCGCCATCACAGGTATTGAAATCCGTCATGGACAAATTGCCATGGTTCAATGGTGTGTGCGTCCGGATTTTGCCGGCACGTTGCGAATCGTTCGAGATGTGATGCAAGGCCCCCAACCTCTGGATGCCTGGCGATTTTGAATTTTGTAAAAACAAAGTTTCATGAAGAGGGAGAACAGATACCTGGTTCACCAATCAAAAACGCCCCTTGCGGGGCGTTTTGGTAACATCAGTTTATAAAATCTTAGTGTGCTTACGGTTGACCAATTTCGACAGATTCAAATTCAACATTGATCGGAACGACACCATAAGAAGACACTCCTATACCAATCAGCCCCTCTTTGAAAGAATTATCCTTTACAGAGTTGGTTTGAACACCGTTAATCCACAGGGTCAGGGTATTTCCTTTGCAGGATAAAGTGTACTCGTTAAAGTCCTTGCCTTGATGGATGTTATTGGATCCTCCACTCGTCAACATTTTATAACCATCACCGCTATCCAAACTGCCATCAAAGCGATAGATATTGTACAGCCCATCACTGCCAATATTGACCTCATACCAACCCTTTACTTCATCATATCGACAAATCAAGCTGACACTGTTGGAATTTTTTCCTCGGTTTTCAGCGATCGCATGAATGAAGACATCTTCATAATAATATTCGTTGTACATTAAGTAAGCGTATGTATCGCTATTTGGGTCAGTGAGATCAAATTTCAAACGACCACCGTCAAAATAAATATCAGCATAGTCTTCGTTGCCATAGGCCAGGAAGTAGGTCCACCAATCGGAGTATTCGTCAAATTCTTCCACCCGGAAAGGCTCGTTTGTGCCTGTTGTGGTAGTGGTCGAAGAACTATCATCATATGAATAATCCGCCAACCCCGCATAACCTGTAGCCTTAATCTCACCGCTGTTGAGTGTGCCTTCCAAAATCTCATCTGTGCCATAACGATAGATTGTAACTTTTAATGGATCCGTATCTTCATGGCTGCGTAAAATGTCGCAGTATTCTTTCATGGTGCCATCAGTCGCTACCAGGATATTCTCAACTTCATGAATAATATCTCCAGGCTTGATCCCGGCTTTGTCAGCAATTCCACCAGTCGAAATGGATTGTACCCAAATACCAGGATATTCCCCATTAGGTCCAAAGACAATTGCCTGACCATCCATACCCAATGAAGCCACGTTTTTCTTGTCTTTTAATTCGTTCACAATCGGCTTTGCGAGGTCAGCGGGAATGGCGAATTGCTGGTCTACCGTAGCTCGTGACATATAATTGATGCCAACGACTTTCCCTTCTGTAGTAACTAATGGGCCGCCCGAATTTCCACCATTAATCTTGGCATCATGGCCATAGATATAGGATAGTGAGGACCAGTAAGTTTGACCATCCGCATTGGTTTTGGATACAATGCCCTTGGTAAGGTTGTATTCAGGTTCTACCAACGGGAAGCCAGCGGCATATACATCTAAACCGGTTTTCACTGTGCTGTCATACCACTCCAAATAAGGAAAATCGCTGCCTGTCACCTGTACAACTGCCAAATCAGCGCATTCGGATGTGCCCAGAACACGAATGTTGCGTGGTGAATCCTCTCCATTTACATAAGCCTTGAGCAGTGCTGCTCCGGCTACAACATGGTTATTTGTGACTCCAATACCAGAAGAATCGATAAAGAAGCCCGTGCCGCCCCATTCTGCGTTCAGCATCTCGCCCTGATCAACATCGTTAATGGTGCCCGTCCCGACAATTTGGAATACCGCACCTTGAACGTCGTCGATATTATCAACTGCACCAGATTTTGGAACCTCTGTATCAGTCGGTTTTACTTCAACAGGCGTGTTTTCAACGGGTGCAACAACCGTAGTTGGAACAGCAGTTTCAGCCACATTTCCGACTGAAAAATTACAGGCCATAATAACCATCATCAATATTAATACCGGAAATAAAATTTTCTTTTTCATTTCTCCTCCTGGAATATATGTAGAATAAATGCAAACTTTTCCGAACAATGAATCCACTCACATAATAATAAGATTGTGATTCACTTAGAATGTAATGGAATCAAATTCCAAAGTCAAGGGGATGAATATAGAATTCACAAGTAATTTACAGAGATACTTGTTTTTTAGTTCATTCATAAGGGGTTCAACCAATTTACGTTGATAAACCTTTTCCAGTTTTGCCGTGAATGTGTAATCTGGTACCCAATTCTTGTCGTAAATTCCTGTTTTTTTATTTGACGATTCTCTTTCAAGTGGTTTCATTTCACGCTATCTGAACATCTCTTCTCTTATTTTCTATTCTCCCCAATTTTTAGTACAATAAGACCTATGGAATCGTACCAATTGCCAATCAATCAGATCCTCATGGGAGATTGTGTTGAGCTCATGCAAAAGCTTCCACCAGAGTCTGTGGATGTGGTCTTCGCTGACCCTCCCTATAATCTACAATTACGTCAACAACTTTGGCGGCCAAACCTGACCGAAGTGGATGCAGTCAACGATTCCTGGGATCAGTTTGATGATTTTGAATCTTACGATCGATTCACAACCGAATGGCTGCAAGCTTGTCGTCGCGTTCTAAAACCAAATGGCACCCTGTGGGTCATCGGCACCTATCACAATATTTATCGGGTAGGCACAATTCTACAAAATTTACACTACTGGATTCTGAATGATGTGGTTTGGATCAAAGCCAATCCAATGCCTAATTTTCGCGGTGTCCGTTTAACGAATGCACATGAAACCTTAATTTGGGCTCAAAAAGAGCGTGGAGCCGGATATACGTTCAATCATCATGCCTTGAAACAGTTAAATGAAGGATTACAAATGCGCAGTGACTGGTATTTTGCCATTTGCAGTGGTAAAGAACGCCTGCGTGATAATGGCACTAAGGTGCATTCCACCCAAAAACCCCTGGCCTTGATCTACAGGATTTTAACTGCCTGCACCCAGCCGAATGATTTGATTCTGGATCCGTTCTTTGGGACTGGTACAACCGGGGTCGCTGCAAAAAAACTGGGTCGGCGCTTTATTGGTTTTGAACGCGATGCTCATTATGTGGAAATGGCACGTAAACGCCTGGAGAAAATCAAACCATTTGACAAATCCACTATTCACCCTTCTCCAAATTTGCGACGTCGGACTCGATTGCCATTTGGCACATTATTGGAAAACGGTCTACTTCTACCAGGTACAAGTCTTTTTTTTGGAGAAAATGGTGATTTGACAGCCATTATTCAGGCAGATGGTTCGATCTCCTTTGGATCTGAAAGAGGGTCCATTCATCAGGTTGCCCGGGTTATACATCCAGGACCCATTAACGGCTGGCAAGTCTGGTATTATCTGGATGAGGCCGATGGTAAGAAATATCCCATCGATCGTTTACGACAACAATTACGATCTAAAATCTATAAACATGAAGAGGAAAAATGAAAC
>PHBS01000229.1 GCA_002841995.1 Chloroflexi bacterium HGW-Chloroflexi-8 | reverse complement strand
CATCATGACTTTATTTTTGTTACGCGTTTCGGGCGTGAAACTTTTAGAAAAGACTATGGAAACCAGACCCGGATATAAAGAATATATTCGAAAAACCAGCTCTTTTGTGCCATGGTTTCCGAAAAAATAATGCTTAATAGTAATTACATTCGCTGAGAATAATTTCAAAGCATTAAAATTTGGTAATGAATAAGAGCTGCTCTTTAATTGAGCAGCTTTCCTTTTTTACTTCCATTGAACAGTCCGATATTCAGAAAATATATCAATAACGAAACAGGCATAAATGCCTATTGTTTATTAAATCCCATCCTTTTACAATTTCATCACAATTATCCATGTTCAAAGGATCAGTCCCATGTCAAAAATAAAAGGTAAAGCTCCAAATTATCGGAAAACACAACACCAGAAAAATAAAATATCAATGATCCTGGCAATTGGAGGTATTGCAATCGTGATGATTGCTTTACTATTTGCAATTCAAAAGAAACCCGCATCTTTCACCCCGGAGGTGACTGGCAATCCCAGCATTAAAGTGGACAAAGAGTTGGTGGATTTAGGAGATGTCAAGTTAGGACAACCCGTTCAAGTGGCTTTTGAAATAAAGAATATCGGAGACAAGCCTCTTAAGTTTACCAAACCTCCTTACATAGAATTAAAGGAAGGGTGTTGACCTCCTACCCCTGTCATCGGTTCGATGACACTTCAAGCAGGAGAAACCACCACACTCACGACACAATTTATGATGCATGGCGAAATGGGTGGAAAGCATGATTTTCGGGTCCATCTTCCAAACAATGATCCAAACCAAAAGGATTTATCGCTAACCATTCTCTCAAACTGGGTTCCATAGCCCCCCCTGGAATCGATATGACTCGAGAATGAAGAGGTAAAAGACAGGACTTTATCTCCTGTCTTTTTGTTTTATTTACGAATTTATAGGTTGTTTTCTCAAAGGACTATAGGCAATTGTGCCTATGGTTTAACCAGCAATTTCACACTGTCTTTATCCGATTTCCCTCCTTATACTTAATCAATCATTTCAAAGTAAAGGCAGACGCAATTTATGAAAAATTTTTTCACACACTTTAAATCATTATTTCAACGGTTTATCTTGCTATTTGTTATTCTCCTTACGTTTTTTGTTTTAGCTGGTTGTAGTGGAAATACGACCACACAAAAAGATCTTAATAAAATAGCTCCGATTTCAAAACTGCCTGTATCGGTACAAAATGCACCAACTACTGTTAAAGAAGCATATCAATTTTCATTGTCAAATCCGGATGCTCTGAAAAATGTACCGTGTTACTGCGGTTGCGATGCTGCTGGACACACTTCAAATTATTCCTGTTATGTAAAAGAAGTAAAGGCTAATGGAGAAGTGATCTTTGACCAGCATGCCTTGGGTTGTTCGATCTGTGTGGATATCGCGCAAGATGTAATCACTATGGATAAGGATGGAAAAACACCAAAGGAAATTCGAACAGCCATTGATCAAACTTATTCTCAATACGGGCCTTCCAATATGCCACCTGTCCAATAATGATCAATAAATTTCAATCATTGAATAATCCTAAGAAAGAATTAATGAGACGCTGGGGGTTGATCTTCCTGTTTTCTACATTGGCACTGTTGGTCCTTTTCATCCCGATTCCATTATTGGATACAGCTCCATTGAACCGTCATATCCGTATCGAAGCCAGTATGTTTCAATTTGATCCAGGTGAAGTAAGGGTCAACCCGGGTGATAGGGTGACAGTGGAACTTGTCTCAACTGACGTGGTGCATGGACTTTCCCTGGATGGTTACGACTTCGAGCTGATCGCTGATCCGGGGCAATCTAAAACCAGTACATTTATTGCTGATAAAGCCGGGGTTTTCCGTTTTCGTTGTTCAGTGGCATGCGGGAATCTCCATCCTTTCATGATCGGTAAAATGCAAGTGGGTCCGAATCTATTATTATTACGTGGAATTGGATTAGGGTTACTTTCCATCGCAATGGCTATTTTTTCTTTGCAACATCAATTCCAGACAACAGTAAGGATGACATCTTGATGCGCCTGGACCTGACCCGCAACCCACGGGTATTTTCACTGCTGAAAAGCCGTTGGCCGCAGTTCATCATTCGTGCAGCGACCCTGGCAGGATTTGTTTTCACCATTTTAGCCGGGTTATTCGGTTCGGTGGTTGGCAGTCACAATTTCGCCATCATTTTTGTCTGGATCGCCTGGTGGACAGCACTTAAATTAATCTTCATTCCTTTTGGTGGGCGTTCCTGGTGCTCAATCTGTCCAATTCCAATGCCCGGGGAATGGCTGCAGAATGGTGGAATTTTTCAGTCGCGGGGACACGGTATTGGACTTGGCAAACAATGGCCAAAGTTTTTGCAGGGTAACTGGCTTCAGGCTGGTGGATTTCTGATCGTGGGTTTGTTCGGTGCTGTGACTCTAACCTCTCCCAAAGTGACCGCAATCGTATTATTGTCAATCATCGGGCTGGCAATCATCATGAGTTTAATCTTTGAGCGGCGATCCTTTTGTAATACCATCTGCCCTATCGGTGGTTTTACCGGGTTGTATGCGCAAGCTGGACCGGTTGAAGTTCGAGTAAAGGATGCCAAAATCTGTGCTGACCATAATGAAAAGACCTGCTATACTGCCTGCCCATGGGGGCAGTACCCACTCGCACTAAAATCCAGTGCCAACTGTGGACTATGCATGGAATGTTTGCGCGTCTGTCCTTCCGACAACATTGCGGTCAACCTGCGCCCCTGGGGCAGCGATCTGGGTCCAAAAACGAAGCATCGGCTGGATGAAGCTTTCCTCGGGCTAGTGATGATGGCCAGTGCAATAGTGGATTCAGCAGTTTTCCTTGGACCATGGGGACAGTTAAAAACAGCAGCATATTCGATAGGAAG
>PHBS01000051.1:19631-41792 GCA_002841995.1 Chloroflexi bacterium HGW-Chloroflexi-8 | reverse complement strand
TTAGAGTTTTAAGTATCTGTACAATTAATTTACTTAATTTATATCTGAAGTAAACATTGCTGAACAACAGATCTATAATTTCGGGTAAAATAGGTAATCGATGTAGGAATTACAAAAGTAGTAATGAAATGTATCTACAAATTAACCCTGCATTAATGTAAATATGGAAAAATAACGTTACGAATTAAAATATATTTTTCTTACTGAGTAAGAGGAGAATTCATGGAAGAGATGAAAAAAGAAATCCCCGTAAAAAAGGGTGGACAAACAAAATTCTTGATTGGTGGTGCATTAATCATTGCTGCCATCATTTTGTTAATTGTCACAAATACTAAAGCAGGGGCGCAATATTTTCTCACAGTGGATGAATTAGAACAACGGCAAAGTGAGATGGTTGGTAAAGACATCCGCATATCAGGTGCAGTTATTGGAGATAGTATTGTTTATGATTCAGATAATTTAATTTTAAATTTCACAGTGGCACAGGTACCAGGTGATAATGATGAAATCGAAGCATTAGGTGGATTGGCAGTAGTTCTTCACAACGCTGTTATGGATAAGTCGTTGAATCGGTTGCCAGTAGTCTATGAAGGAGTAATGCCAGACTTATTGAGAGATGAAGCTCAAGCAATCATGACGGGTCATCTCGATGAAAATGGCCTCTTTCATGCAGAAGAGCTTTTATTAAAATGTCCGACCAAATATGAAGAAGCAGTTCCTGAACAATCAGTTGAGGGATAAGACTTTTTTCGAACAAAAATTAAAAATACGCTGATGGCGTTGGAGTATTTATGCTAACAAATTTGGGATTTGGATCGCTGGTTATTACGTTTGCCTTAAGTTTATATGGTATTTTTGCTGCAATATATGGCGAAAGAAAAAACCTTTACAGATTTGTTGAAAGTGCTCGTTGGGCAATGTTGCTTACTTTTCCAATGATTACACTTGTTACTTTGTGTATCATCGGTTTATTGGTAACACAACATTATGAAGTTCAATATGTTTATAACGTAACAAGTCAATCGATGCCTCTCTATTTGAAAATAACTGCATTGTGGGGTGGACAATCTGGCTCTCTTGTGTTTTGGGCATGGTTAATGTCTGCTTTTGCCTCCGCAGTAACGCTTCGAAAATGGAACCGGGACAGAGATTTTCTCCCATGGGTAATCGTTGTGTGTTTAGTTACACTGGCTTTCTTCCTTTCAATGATCATCCTTTTTGAAAATCCCTTTCAAAGATTTTGGTCTACATCGGGTGGACAACAGATCGTGGCAATGTTTCAACCAGCTGGTTCTCAATTAATTATTCCGGCTGATGGCCGTGGATTAAATCCCCTCTTGAGGCATCCTGGTATGGTAATTCATCCGCCCATGCTCTATTTAGGATTTGTCTCTTTCGTTATTCCCTTTGCATTTGGAATTGCTGCCTTAATAACCGGGCGAAAAGATGACCGTTGGATTCGGTTAACTCGTCGTTGGACACTGGTAGCCTGGATGTTTCTTTCAATAGGCTTGGTATTAGGAAGCCGCTGGGCATATGATGTATTAGGATGGGGTGGATATTGGGCATGGGATCCGGTTGAAAATGCTGCGTTTATGCCTTGGTTAACTGGAACCGCTTTTCTTCACTCAGTAATGATTCAAGAAAAACGCGGGCTGTTTAAACGATGGAATATGATACTTGTCATATTAACCTATTCTCTGGTGATATTTGGTACTTTTTTAACAAGATCCGGTGTACTTTCTTCTGTTCATGCATTTGCACAGAGTGCAATTGGACCAATGTTTTTTGCTTTCATCGGAATTACTTTCCTGGTTTCTCTGGCACTTCTTATTAAACGGTGGAATGATTTGAATTCCGAAGGACAAATGAATTCTTTGCTTTCCAGAGAATCTTTATTCCTTGTTAACAACCTTCTTTTTATGGGAGTCTTAGCTGTTGTTTTTTGGGGAACAGTTTTTCCTTTGATATCCGAGTTATTCACAGGTCAAAAAGTTACTGTATCCGCACCTTTTTATGAACGGTCGACCGGTCCATTATTTGCTGGCCTTTTGCTGTTGATGGGAATTGCGCCGCTATCTGCATGGGGGCATTCAACCTGGAAAACCCTTGGAAAAGCTATGTGGAAGCCAGGTTTATTATCTTTGTTGGTCTTGATAGCAATGGTTATCTCAGGTATTCGTAGTTTTGGCGCACTTTTAGGTTTGTGGCTGACTTCTTTTGTTATTTTTGTCACATTGTATGAATTCTGGCGCGGTATGATAGCCAGACATCGACGCAGTGGTGAAAATTATTTCACCGCATTAATCAGGTTAGCTGCCCGAAATCGACGTCGTTATGGGGGTTATGTTATCCACCTGAGCATTGTTCTTATGGCAATTGGTATTATTGGGATTGAGTCTTTTCAAACTCAAACTCAAGCAAAATTAATTCCTGGTGAGAGTCTTCAATTAGCCGGGTATACAGTGACCTATGAAAGTCTTGCTGAGTTTGATGTACAGGACGGGCGCAATGTTGCTCGTGCAGTATTAAATGTTTCAAAAAACGGAAAAAATCTTGGTGAACTATATCCAAGAAGGGATTATTTTTACGATAGTCAACAACCTATGACTATACCCGGTGTTCGAAGTACGATCGAAGATGATTTGTATGTGATTCTGGTCAATTGGGAAGAGATTTCAACAAATGGGGCGACTTTCAAGGTTTTTCACAACCCATTGGTGAATTGGTTGTGGTTTGGTGGGATATTACTCATCTTTGGTTCGTTTATTGCTGCATGGCCAGATCCTGAAAAGGGACTCCAGCTGGAATCAATAACGAAAAGTCGTCAATCTGCAGTTTCTTCTTCTATAAGCGCAGATTAATTTCCTCAGGAGAACTAAGTCTATGAGTCAAGAAAAATTTGCCTTCCATCTTGATAAGAATTTCACAATAGGAACCATCTTTTTAATATTCTTTATCTTGTTTGTTTCAACGACAATGGTATTCGCTCAAAATGGTACTCCACCAACCGATAACGAAGTCAACGCAATTGCAAAGGATCTGTATTGTCCTGTTTGTGAGAATACGCCACTTGATGTATGCCCAACTGTTGCATGCGCTCAATGGCGTGATATGATCCGAGAAAAATTAACCGCAGGTTGGTCAAAGGAACAAATATCACAGTATTTTGTGGATCAATACGGAGATCGAGTTTTGGCAGAACCACCAAAACGTGGATTTAATTGGCTTGTATATGTCCTGCCACCAATTTTTTTTCTGGGTGGTTGCATTTTAGTTTACAAAAATCTTAGAAAATTTAAGAATCAAAAACCTGGAGTGGATTCTGGAAATATGGATAAAAATGACCCTTATATGCAAGAAGTTGAAGAGGCTTTGCAGTTAATGAATCGAAAAGATCAAGGAAATTAGGAGCATTGATGGAAAATCCAGAAGAAACAAAAAAGACCTTACCTCGTTGGGCTGTAGTAACTGCATTTGTAGTTTTGCTTGGATTTCTTGGAATATTAGGTTGGGGGTTAAAAAATGCACAACAAGGACCCGTTAAGGTTGGTCAACCTGTTCCTGTATTCAATCTTACAACCTTTGATGGACAGGTTGTAAGTACATCCGATTTAAAGGGCAAAGTTATTGTTGTAAATTTTTGGGCATCCTGGTGCAAACCATGTGAGCAGGAGGCAGCCGAATTGGAAGAAGCCTGGCAATCTTACCGTGAATCTGATCAGGTCTATTTCTTTGGTGTTGATTACGTTGATACAGAGACTCAGGCAAAAAAATATATTGAGAAATTTAATATTACATATCCAAACGGTCCGGATTTACGAACTTCGATATCACAATTATTCCGAATTACTGGTGTACCGGAAACGTATGTGATCGATAAAAATGGTAATTTGGCAAATGCCAAAATTGGGCCTTATGAAAGTTTGGCTGAGATTAAACAAATGATTGACCCATTGATTTCAGAATAGAGGAAAATAATGGATTTAGGTTCGATTTTCTTATTAGTTGGAGTAGCAATTATTGTTGTATTTTTGATATTACGCCCATTATTTGAGATTTCTGGGGATAAAAAACTCATTGCCAGATCACAGATTATGACTGAGAATATTCAACATAAGTCGATTTTGCTAGCGGAAAGAGATAGAGTTTTACGTGCTCTACAGGAACTAGACTTTGATTATTCTTTAGGAAAGATTCCCCAGGAGGATTATCCGGATCAAAGAAACTTTTTGTTAAAAAAAGGTGCGGATCTCATAAAAGAATTGGATGAAATGACAGGGAAGAATAACGAAGAAGATTTCATAGGAAGAGTGGAAGCAGTGGTAAAAGAAAACAGGGCGGATGCAAAAGCAACCAAATTGTTAATTGATGAAAATGGTGATATATCAGCATTGATTGCTGCCAGGAGGCGATCAAAAATAGAGAGACCTGCAGGTTTTTGTCCCCAATGTGGAAAACCTGTGACTGGGAATGATAAATTTTGTGCGAGATGTGGAAAGATTTTGGAAGATTAATCCCGAAAGGAAATTTATGAAAAAAACAATACAATTTCTTGCAGGGGTATTATTATTATTCATCTTATCGGGTTGTTCAGTTTCATTAGCTGCTGATGTGACTCCACCACCCAATTATCAAGCACCTACTGCACAAGAATCAGTTATTACGGACGCTTCAACCGCACCCATCTTGCCTCCAGACGTTGAAGAGGGGAAGCTAATTTATCAGGAAAAATGTCAGCCTTGCCATGGGGAAGAGGGTTTAGGTGACGGAGTTCAATCCGCTCAACTGCCTGTTCCAGCAGCAGAAATAGGGAAAATTGACTTTGCTAAAGATAAAAAGCCATCAGATTGGTACAAAATTATAACAATCGGTGATATTGAAAATTTCATGCCTGGATTTCAAAGTTTGAATGACCGACAACGTTGGAATGTAACAGCCTATATATTAACACTCTCGATGCAATACGATGAGAATGCCACTAAGGTTCTGTTCCAACAAAATTGTGAGACCTGTCATATTTCAGGAAATTCAAACCAAACCACCGATTTTTCGGATTTTGGATCGTTGATTGATTTTTCTCAAAATGATATTTCACTAATTGTCCAGAATGGAAATTCAAAAGGTATGCCTTCGTTTAAAGGTAAATTATCCGAAGTTGAAATTAACTCCCTTTCGAATTACATTCGGGTTTTAGGTTTTAACAGTGGTCAGACCAACAGTCCAAGCGAATTACCACTTTCGGATCAATCAGGAGAAAATTCTTCAAGTGGTGAAATAACCAAGCCATCCTTATCCTCGTTTACGATTAATGGAAGAATTATTGGACTTGATGAAATTCCAGCAGGTACAGTAGTTACTTTATCAGCATTTGATACTACCAATATGCTTTTTCAAACTGAAATGAAAGTCGATGATAACGGTGCTTACAGTTTCCCAAATTTGGATCTGGTTTCAGGTCAAGTTTATCAACTTACAACAAATATTGATGGTGTTGATTATTCGTCAGAAGTTCTCCACAATCCTGAACTCAATTCTGACGGGACTGTAGAGCTACCAATCCAGATCAATAAAACTACAACAGACAACTCATCTTTAATTGCAGAACGAATGCATATATTTTTTGATTTTGTTGATGAAAACACGATTCAAGTTGTTGAACTATTTGTTATTAATAATCCAACCAATGAAACGATCGTACCTGTTAGTGGCAATCAATCCATTATTGAATATAAAATCCCTAAAGGTGCGCAAAACCTTCAATTTGAACAAGGAGAAATTGGTAAACGCTATATCGAAACAGATAATGGTTTTGGTGACTTACAGCCAATAGAAGCCAATTCGACTACACAATTCCTTTTTGCATATGAATTACCTTACCAAAAAAAGTTGGACTTAACCATCGATCTGCCCATCCCTGTTAAAGCAGCTGTGTTCATGTTGCCTTCTAATTCGGTAAAATTGAATAGCGATCAATTGACTTTTGATGGTTCTCGAACAGTACAAGGGATGGAAATTCAAACTTACTCTTCCACCAACCTTTCTCAATTAAGTGAATTATCTATTTCACTTTCTGGGAAAATTAAGCTAACAACTCAGAATGAAGATAATTCAACCCTTAGTATCATAATCGGCTCGGGTGTTTTGCTTCTGGCTATTGTCATAACAATCCTTTGGGCAAGAAATCGTTTGAAAGTTAAGAATATTGAAATTGAGGAAGATACAGATGATGACTTGAACGCATTGTTGGATGCAGTGATTGCATTGGATGATGCCAATAAAAATGGTGAGATCCCCGAAAGTGCTTATCATTCCAGACGATTAGAACTTATAGAAAAAATTAAAAGATTGCAGGGAGAAAAATAAAGTTTGTGTCTACTGTAATCGAAATTAAGAACCTCATCAAAAGATTTGGTCACAAACAAGTCCTCAAAAACTTGAATTTTTCAGTGAATCAAGGAGAGTTTGTCGCAATCTTAGGTCCGAATGGCGCTGGGAAAACTACGTTATTAAGAATCTTATCTTCATTATCTAAACCTAATTTTGGTTCAATAACAATTGGGGGTTATTCACTACCTGATCAAGCTGCGGCTGTAAGATTAAAGCTTGGAATCGTGTCACATCAACCTTTGCTTTATGGAGATTTGAGTGCTGAGGAAAATCTATTATTTTATAGTCGTCTTTATGGAATGGATCATCCACAGAACAGAATTTATGAAATTCTTCAACTGGTAGGTCTTGAGAAAAGAAAAAAAGACATGATCAGGACTTATTCCAGGGGAATGCAGCAAAGATTGGCAATCGGTCGGGCTATATTGCATGATCCAGAAGTACTATTATTAGACGAACCACATACTGGGCTGGATCAGGATGCTTCAAATATGCTTGATCAATTACTTGAACAAGTTGCGACCCGAGGTCGAACTGTTGTCATGACTTCTCATGATTTGGGCAGAGTCGCAAATATGGCTTCCAGATTTGACATATTAACTAAAGGGAAGATCCAATCTTCAATTTCAGTAAATGACCTTCCACTTCATGGTTTATTAGAGTATTACCAAAGTGTTCTATCTTTAATTGATGCGAATGCGGAGACTAAAAATGGAACATAAAACGTCATTTTTCAAGGCAATAAAAGCAGTAATTTGGAAAGACCTGATTGCTGAGTTGAGGAGTAAAGAATTAGTCAGCGGAATGTTGGTTTTTTCCTTGCTTGTAATTTTTATTTTTAATTTTTCTCTGGAACTAAGTCCAAGTACTCGTGCTTCAGTAACCGCTGGCGTATTATGGGTAACCATAATTTTTGCTGGCACAATTGGATTAAATCGGTCCATGGCGGTCGAAAAGGATCGGGGCTGTTTGGATGGACTTTTATTAGCACCTGTTGACCGTACAGCGATTTATTTCGGAAAAAGTATTGCAAATTGGATTTTTATGTTGATCGTCGCAGCGATAATTCTCCCTGTATATAGCATCCTGTACAATCATAATGTAATTTCAATTGGGTTGGTCTTTGTAATTCTTCTTGGTTCAGAGGGATATGTCGCCATCGGCACTTTATTAGCCAGCATGGCTGTTCAGGCTAGAACAAGAGATATTTTGTTGCCAATTTTATTATTTCCGGTTGTAATACCCATTTTAATAGCTTCTGTAAAAGCCTCAAATGGATTTTTAATTGGTGTCGCATTTAACGAATTAACAAATTGGATTTATTTATTAGCTGCATATGATGTTATTTTTACATCAGTTGCTTTTATGGTATTTGACGCGGTTGTTGAAGAATAAAGGAGGAATTAATGAAAAGTAAACCAAAATGGTTAAAAATACTGGATATCATTACGATTATCAGCTTTGCATTGGCCACATTAATGGTATTTTTTTATGCCCCTCTAGAACGTGTAATGGGTGCAGTTCAAAAGGTATTCTATTTTCACGTTTCTGCAGGATGGGTTGGGATGTTGTCATTTATGATCGCCGCGATTGCTGGGATTGCTTACTTGATCAAAAAAGATTCAAAATGGGATCTGGTTGGGTATTCAGCAGTGGAAATCGGGATTGCGTTCACCATGATTAATGTAATCACCGGATCAATTTGGGCCCGACCAATTTGGAATTCCTGGTGGACATGGGATCCGCGATTGACAACTGCCACAATTATGGAATTGGTGTATTTTGCATATATCATGTTAAGACAAGGAATTGATGATCCTGAACGTCGAAATAGGTTTAGTGCAGTTTATGCAATCGTCGGATTTATCAGCGTACCATTAACATTTTTCTCAATCAGGATATTTGACCGGACGATACACCCGGTCGTTATCGGTTCGGGTGATGCCAATGCAATCGGTTCGTTTGACATGACCCCATTAATGCTTCAAACCTTGTTATTTAGTATTCTGGTTTTTTCTATTCTGTTTGTGGATTTGATGTGGCATCGAATTCGATTGGGTCAATACTCGAATGAGATTGAAGAATTAAAACTTAGAATTCAAGATTAATAAGATTATTGAGGATAAGATGGATCAACCATTAAATACAGTAAATTACTTTATTGGCGGTTATGCGGTCATATTTGGGATTATTTCTATTTACATTGGTAGTTTGGTTCTTCGTTGGAGGAATTTGAAAAAAGAAGAAGAAATCCTTAAAGATTTGGACAATTAACTTAGTAAATTCGACAGATTGGTAAAAATAGTAATTAAAAATAATGGAATGGAACTCTTTCACCATTCCATTATTCTTTATTAATAATACTTTTTGATGATATTAATTACATCTGCCAGCATTCCATAAGCAGTTGTTTCTGTACTGGGGTTTGATTCAACAATACCAAGACCTGGCAGGATATCTGTCTCAAAAAGTGCGAAAGAACTTGTACCGCTAATATTAAAAAAAGGTGAACTTGAATTTATTCTCTCTGGTTTGACAGTTGCATATAAAAGATTTTTATCTTTCCTTCTCATCGAACAAATCAATTTCCATTTCTCACCTGCATCTTTGGCTTCCTTAATCATTTCAGGTGAAATCTCTCGAATTCCAGTTCGGTCAATTTGGAGTGGCGTTAAAGGAATTCCAAATAGAACCGTAGAAATTGCGGATAGTTTTACAGAAGCGTCCCATCCATCAATGTCAGCGCTTGGATCTGTTTCGGTCATCCCAATTAATTTTGCCTGATTAATTGCTTCCTCAAAAGTATTTCCTTCTTCCATTAAGCCCAGGAGAAAATTCGTGCAGGAATTTAAAATTCCATTCACAGCATTTATCTTAATTGCTGGTAGTGCATCTCTAAATAGGGAAAAAATAGGGGCACCATCCATAACGGATGATTCAAAATAAAAACCTTTTCCGTGATGTTCTGCAATCTCTGATAATTCTTTATATCCAAAGACAACGGGACCTTTATTGGCTGTTACAACGTGTTTTCCGCTATTTAGCGCAGTTTTGATAAAAGAAAGGGCTGGTTGACCGTCAAATGGATTTAATGGTGTACTTTCGAGCAAAAATTCGGCAGAACATGTGTAGATAAAATTATTTGCGTCTAATTGCTCGACGTAATGATCGGATATGATTTTTAAGTTTTCTCCACTATCTACGACTTCCAAAGCTTTGTTTAAATTTATTCCGGCAGAGTTTATTGCGTATCCGTGCGAATTTGTAAAAATGCCAGTGATGATAAATTCGACATCATAATCTTTTTTAAGTGAGGCACTTTTCTTAAGTAATAATTTTACAAAAGCTTTGCCCACATTTCCAAATCCTAATAAGGCGATAGAAATTTGTTTCATGTTTCCTCCTAATTAAATCAGTGGCCACGGATAAGGACGTTTATCCTTCTCAAAAGATGGAAAAATTCCGGATTCGATCAATTTCTCAAGCCTTGATTCAATCATAAAGATTTCTCCACTTGAGAGGAATTTATTCAGTTTTTTGGCAAGTTTATTATCTTTTTTTCTTAAAATTATCAGAAGTCTATTTAAATCCAATAACAAGGCCGTTGGAATTTTCATTTTAGCATAATCCCAAATTACGGTTCTTAATTTTGGTTCCTGGTGAAAGCAGACTCCATGATCAATAAGCCAAATTTTGCCATTCTCATCCTGAATAATATGACCCGCCTTTCGATCTGCATTATTAATTATGATATCAAAAAGTACAATTTGTTGGATGATTTTTTCCTGTCTGGTCGGTAAATTGAAATAATTCAATCTTGGATCATGTGGAATAAAAAATTGCAGTGAACCTTTCCCATAGATTGCCTTATGAACCCTAAAGACAGTTGGTGGTACAAAATTCCAACCAATTAGGTATGAAATAACAAAAGCTGCAATCTCACGCTTGGATAGGCTGTTTCTTGGAAAATCCCATAAGGGTTGTTCACCCTGGTCCGGTTTGTAAATAGCATGGAGCGTTTGCCCTTCAAAACAGCATGACACGAGTAATGTAGCATTCGATCCGACCAGCGGTTGGCCGATAACGTTCATATCCCCGTATTGAAGGGTCTTAATGACTTTTAGGAATTTGCCAGGTTGAATGGTATTAATGCTTGATATGTCCATTTTTTTTGGGACAAAAATGTCCACTGGGATCAATAGGGTTCTGGCAGAGTGGACAGATGGGTCTTCCCTGTTGAATTAGATTTAAACCCCAATTCGACATTGTTTTTATTTGTTCTCTGCTACACCAAAAGTTGACAGAATTCAGATCATCTTCAGGTGAACCTGCATTGGATTCCATAATGATTTCTTTGGCATTCAAACAGATCATATCGGTTTCAATTTCATAAGAGAGTTGAATTTCGCCTACTCGAAAAAATGGGTCAATCGGTGGTGTTATCTTTTGATCTTCCTCGTTATATTTTCCTGATGGAATTGTAATATCAGGATATTGTTTTTGTAGATCATCTAGAAATCGTAAAACTGAAACAGCTAACGACTGTAACTGTATTTTTTCGATGATCAACGTCACGATTTGCAAGTCTGAAGATGCTTGTATATAAAAAACCCTTTGGCCAGGTTTTCCGATCGCATCAACAGTGATTTTTGTGCAGGGATTCAAGGTAATTTCCATTGTTTTTCCTATTTTTTTGATGAGTATATCAGCAATTTGCTTTCACGATTATGATTATTGTGTAACGTTTAATACCAATTGGTTTTCAATCCAGTTAGCCTTCATGACAGAATTTTCATAGGGGAAGAAATCTCGAACTTTTTTTCTTAATTTTTTTTCATCACCACTTGTGATTATTGTTGTTGTTGGAGACAATTCTGGATTGCCACTTCTAATAATTTGCGAAAATATTTTCTTAGTCTGTCTTGCAACTGCAGGTGCTGGATTAATGACCCGAACATCCGGACCCACCAAGAATTTAATCAGCGATATTACATAGGGGTAATGGGTACATCCCAGAACAATAGAATCTATGTTTTTTTCAAGCATTGGATATAGAGCTTTATTAAGAATTTTTGTGGTCACCTTCCCATTAAAATTACCTTTTTCAATTTCCTGAACCAGACCAGGACAAGTATCCTGATAAATTTCGACGCCAGTGGCAAATCTTTCAATTACGGAAGCATAAAGTTTGCTTTGGAAAGTCGCTGGTGTAGCTAATACACCTACCGCGCCGGATAAAGTTTGTTCAACGGCAGGTTTTATGGCTGGTTCCATTCCTACAAAAGGCATTTCTGAATAAGTTTCCCTAAGTTCTTTTAATGCTGCCGCGGAGGCTGTGTTACAGGCAACTACAATCATTTTTGATCCAAGTGAAAGGAGAAACTCAGTTATCGCCATCGAAAAACCCAATACCTGGCTTAATTCTCGAGGACCATAGGGTACATGATCTTGATCTCCAAAGTATATAAGATTAACATCGGGTAGAGCTTTCCGGATCTCACTCAGGACCGATAAACCACCAATTCCGGAATCAAACACTCCAATTGCACCATTTTTATAAAATTGGTTAATTGCGTTCATGATTATTTTCTGATGCAGAAACAAAACTCTTAAAAATGTTGACCATAGCAGGAGTAGACAGCATCCACTCTGGATGCCATTGAATTCCCAAAAAGAAACGATGAGTAGGATTTTCCACAGCTTCGATAATTCCGTCCGGAGCGAAAGCTGTTGCCACTAAGTTTGCGCCAATTTGTTTGATTGCTTGATGATGTAATGAATTCACCTGGAAATCCGCTCCAGATAAAATGTTTCTCAACAATGATTTTTCTGCCACTTGGATTGAATGAGCTTCATAATTTCTTGGAATTTCCGGATACCAATCATGTTTTATCGCATTGGTATATTGAGAGGAAATATCCGTTATCAAACTGCCGCCCATGGCTACATTAATAACCTGATGTCCTCGACAAATTCCAAATAGTGGTTTATCAGTTCTAAAGGCATTTCGAGCTAATTCGATTTCGAATTCATCCCGAACAGGATCGACATCCGAAATCTTTGGGTTTTGTTCACCATTAAAACGATCAATTGCGATATCTCCCCCTCCGGTAATAAGGAAACCATCGAAATTATTTTGTATCGAATGCAGTTCTTTTTTAGAAATACCTACAGGGAGAATTACAGGAATTCCACCTGCAATCTGAATAGCTTCAATATATTTTTCGATCAAACAGATGCGGACGATTTGTGCACTTTCACGTATTCTCCCAGCTGTGATACCGATGATAGGTGCCATTCAAACTCCAAGTTTTACTTTCATACAGAAAAATGTGCAGTCAAAAATGACTGCACATTTAATCTTATCATAATCTAAGAAGTGATTAACTAAATTTTTGTTTCAGACGTGCACTCTTACCAGTACGATTTCTTAAGTAATACAGCCGTGATCTGCGAACCTGACTATTGCGTTCTACTTCGACCTTATCGATACGAGGTGAGCGGGTCAAAAAAGTACGTTCCACACCGATTCCGTTACTGGCAACACGACGAACTGTGAATGTTGAGCTAGCACCGTTATTGTGTGTATAAAGGATTGTGCCTTTAAAAACCTGAATACGTTCACGATTGCCTTCTTTAATTTTTACGTGTACGTTTACAACATCCCCACTTCGAAGTACAGGAATATTAGGGTTAACTGGTGTTTCGATTGATTTTAAGATCTGATCCATTATTGCATTCCTTACCAATGGTTTTTTTGTTAATTTAATGTCACGTTTATTGAGCGACACGAGATTATATCATGAGATTTTCTGGGTTGCAAGACATTTAAAATATAAGTACTGGTTGCTTATAACTAAGATTTGGGCAAGGTTTTTCTATTCTAAATAAGTTCGTAAATTCTTTACCACTTCTCGGGTGATCCCAGATATTTCTAATAATTCTTCATCCGTGGCATTTATTATTCCTTCTATAGATCCCAAATTAGCTAACAAGGCTTTCCTTCTAATTGGACCAACACCAGGAATTTTATCAAGTTGCGAGGCGATACTTATTTTGGAACGCCGGCTGCGATGGGCGGTGATTGCGAATCGATGCGCTTCATCCCGTATTCGTTGGATTAAATACAATCCTTGAGAGTTTTTAGGCAGCCTGATTGATATTGGATCATTTGGAAAGAAAAGTTCTTCTTCTTGTTTTGCCAGGCCGGCAATTGGAATTTTTCCGGATAATCCAAAATTATCAAGTACAGATATGGCTCGTCCCAATTGGCCCTTCCCTCCGTCCACGATTAAGATGTCAGGAAGTAACGCAAAAGATTCGTCAATTTTTGCGCCGACTTTTTTTTCTTCCTGGGATGCTACCCACCGCTTAAACCTGCGTGTTAAAACTTCTTCCATACTCGCGAAGTCATCTGGTCCTTCGACAGTTTTAATATTGAATTTTCTATATAGCTTTTTGTTTGCAACACCTTGTGTGAACACGACCATACTTCCAACAGATGCTGTTCCCTGTGTATTGGAAATATCATAACATTCAATGCGATTTGGTGGTTCTGCTAAATTGAAAGCAGTTTGAAGCTCCGATAGTGCTTCTGTCTGTCTGTTTGTGTCTGCTTGCCATTGTGTACGAAGCGATCGCAGCGTCTCGATTGCATTTTCTTTTGCAAGTCCTAAAATTTCATTAGACATACCTTCATGGGGAACATGAATATCAACCTTCTCTCCACCTCGACGAATATTTAACCATTGGCGTATGATATTTGCTTCCTCGATCTCATTGGGCAGTAAAACTTCTTTTGGAATATTTGCAGCTTCTGAATAAAATTGTTTTAAGAATTCTTCAATAATCTCACTATCTAGTGCTTCTTCGGTTCCTTCAAGGATGAAATATTCGCGTCCAATCAGTTTCCCGTTTCGGATAAAAAAGATTTGCACACATGCTTCACCATTTTCACGTGCCATAGCAATTACGTCTGAATCAATTTGATCCTGAGAGACCACTTTTTGTTTTTCGACAATCGTATCAATTGCACGAATTTGGTCCCTTATCGAAGCAGCTTTTTCGTATAGCATTTTTTCGGATGCAGATTCCATCTCTGACTGTAATCTTTTTACAATCGGATCTGTTTTTCCTTCCAGGAATCGGCAAAGATCTTCAATCATTTGTCGATATTGCGAATTATTTACTGCTCCTATACAGGGACCTACGCAAAGTTTAATATCAAAATAAAGACAAGCTCGTTTATCTAAACCAGTTATTAGTCGATCGCAGGTGAGATAAGGAAATATTTTTCGAATGACATCCAATGTTTGATGAACAGCCCAGACGGAAGTATAAGGGCCATAGTATCTGGAGCCATCATCTATCATCCTTCGGGTCACAGTCACTTTTGGATATTGTTCATTCCAATGGATTTTAATATAGGGATATCTTTTGTCATCTTTCAACCGAATATTGTAATATGGACGGTGCCTCTTGATTAAATTCATTTCGAGAATTAATGCTTCTAATTCTGACCCAACTAGAATCCATTCGATATCCTCAATTTTTAAAACCATTTGTTTTTTTCGAAGTTCAAGGTCAGCACTATCATGGAAATAGGATCGGACGCGACTTCGTAGATTAATGGCTTTACCTACATAGATAATTTCACCCTGACCATTCTTCATCAAATAGCAACCAGGTTTTATTGGTAAAGTGTCGAGGATTCCCTGTAAACGGTCATTAATATTAGTCATTTTTTTATAATGTCATTGCACAACCATCGGCTCTTGGGTCGCTTCCCGCAATGCATACTCCAGAATCATTATCTCTTAATATGATTTGACCACGTCCAAAAATTGCTCTTTCCATCCCGGATATTTTTCGGATTTGATGTCCCATTTCTATCAATTTATGGATTGTTTTATCTTCAATTCCATCTTCAAATGCGATGAATTGACCATCCATCTTAGGTTCAATGCAGAATCTTGGCAAGTCCAATGAATCCTGTGGATTCAAATTATCAGTAAATAATGATATCGCAACTTGCATGTGACCCTGTGGTTGCATAAACCCTCCCATCACTCCAAAAGGTCCAATTAAATTATTGTCTATTGGATCCGTGACCATCGCTGGAATGATCGTGTGATAAGGACGCTTTCCAGGCGCGAGGTGATTCGGATGGTTTGGGTCTAAACTAAAATTATGGCCGCGATTCTGAAGACTAAAACCATAGCCTGAAGGTACAATTCCAGTTCCAAAACCCATATAGTTGCTATTGATAAAGGAACATGCATTTCCATTCTTATCCACAACACAGAAATAGACAGTATCAGATGTTGCGGGCGGCTTACCATGTTCGAAATGATCCAATGTCTTATGGACATTGATTAAGGATGATCTTTGGCGTGCATATTCATCAGATAAAAGTCTATCAAGCGGTGCAGGATTTGTGGCTGGGTCTGCGATATAAAACCAGGCATCAGCAAAAGCCAGACGCATTGCTTCTATTTCAAGGTGGAATCTCTCTGCAGAAAGAATTGACATATTTTGAATATCAAAGTTTTTGAGGATATTCAATGCAAGTAAAGCTGCTAAACCCTGGCCATTGGGGGGACATTCCCAAATTCTTTTACCTTGATATTCGATGAAAATTGGTTCTTCCCAGGTAGAAGTGTGGTTTGTCAGATCTACTGATTCCATACAGCCGCCTGATTCTGTGATAACAGAAATAATTGCCCTTGAAATTTCGCCTTGATAAAATTCTTCTTTTCCATTTTTTGCTATCAGTCGTAAAGTCTTTGCCAGTCCTTTATTTTTGAAAATTTGACCAGGAGTTGGTGCATGTCCGTTAATCAAAAGTTGTGAACCATTGAGTGATTTGCTCAAAAGTCTTGTTGCCGAAAGGTCCCAAAAGTAAGCGGTTATGGGCGAAACTGGAAAGCCATTTTCAGCTAAATCGATTGCTGGTTCAAAGACTTGATTAAGATTTTTGTTCCCAAATTTATAGTTAAAATCCACCCAGGCAGCACAGGCACCGGGAACGGTTATTGTATAAGGGTGTGTTGGCGGAAGTGATGCTAATCCATCACCTTTTATTTTTTGTAAAGATAATTGTAAAGGTGCTCTACCAGATCCATTTAATGCATAAACCTTTTTATTTTCAGCTGAATAATACAAAACAAAGACATCACCACCAAGACCCGTAGAAGTTGGTTCTGTCACATTTAATGCAGCAGCCACTGCCACTGCGGCAGAAGCAGCATTGCCCCCCGTACGAAGAATTTCGAGTCCTGCTGCGGTTGCGAGTGGTTGTGAACTGGCAACCATACCATTGGATCCATATACCGGTGAGCGGTGGGAAGAGAAAGAGAGATCCATGTCTTAATTCACAACAATCCCTTGCCCATTTGTTGCATAACCAATTTCCCAATATGTTTGGTTTTGTTGGATGGCAAGGGATTTGAATTGTTCAAATTGATGGGGTGGACATGCCAAAATTAAACCACCGGATGTCTGGGGATCAAAGAGCATCATTTCCATCAATTCTCCTATCTCACCTGAAAACTCAATATGCTTCGAAAAAAACTTCCGATTGTCAAAAGCACCACCTGCGAAATTGCCAATTTTCCCATAGGTCATGGCGTTCGTTATGAAAGGTATTTTTTTGTTGTCGATAATAATTTTGACTTTTGAAGATAATGCCATTTCAGTCATATGTCCTAGAAGAGAGAACCCGGTAACGTCTGTTGCTGCCTGTAAATTCAATTTAACTGCAATTTCTGACGCAGTTTTATTTAATTTCTTCATCCATTCAATTGCTTCGATAATATCTTCCGGTTTCGCTGAATTGCGTTTTATCGCTGTTGTTGTGACACCAATACCGAGAGGTTTGGTCATAATCAAAATATCATCCGATTTAACATTCGATTTTCGTAGGAGATGGTTGGTTTGGGCCATTCCTAAGACAACCAAACCATATTTGGGTTCATTGTCCTGGACTGTATGGCCACCAGCAATTACAACTCCTGCTTTTTTTGCAATTTCTGCTCCTCCTCGAATGATTTCGCTTAAAACAATATCCGGGATTTGTGGAGGAAACGCAGCTATATTTAATGCTAAGAAAGGTGTTGCTCCCATCGCATAAACATCGGAAAGCGCATTAGCTGCAGCGATAGCACCAAAGTCAAAAGGGTCATCAACAACTGGTGTAAAAAAATCAGTTGTGATGACGATCGATCGTTGTTCATCAATTTTCCAGACAGCGGCATCATCTGGTGGATCAATTCCTACCAACAAATCTGGATAATCATGTGCAGAAAACAAATTTTCAAGCGGCTGCAACACGTGCGCCAGTGACTCAGCACTTAATTTACTAGCTCAGCCAGCGCATGAAGACAAAGATGTTAATTTAATTTCTTTTCCTGATGTTGCTTTATTATTCATAATTCCAATTATATTTGGAAAACTAATATCAAGCGCAAATTTCTCAATAAAAATTATGACTAAATATTTATTGCCTAAGGAACAATCACCTCTGGAATTGGAGTTGGTTCGTTGGTTGTCAGCCCACTATACATTTCCGGCAAGGGGAATAAAAAGGGCGAATTACTTGGTAAAAGTAAAGCTTGTATATTGGGTGAAAGTTTTGTTATGTATTGATAAGTCAGTAATTCTGGCCTGTCTTTTAATGATTCAGACAAAAGTACGAGTGACTTTGCCTCAGCTCCTGCTGAAATTAAACGGGCTTCCGCTTCTCCTTTTGCTCGAATCACTGCAGCATCGGCAAGTCCCGTAGCTTCTTGCCTGGCTTGTTCTGCCTCTTGTTTCTTTTGTTCAACAGTTAATTTTGCTTGCTGTGCTAATTGTTCAGCAATTTGCTTTTGCTCAATAGAGGCTGCGTATTCACTGGAAAAAGTAATATTTCTTAATAAAAATTGATCCATAATTAAGCCGTTCGGCTTTAACTTTTCTGCCATATTTTGGCTAATCATAAGGATTAGTTCGTTCCTTTTGGAGCTATAAACTTCTTCGACCCCAAATTGGCTGACAGCATCACGGATGACAGATCTTGCCACCGGGCGTACAAGTCCATCACTATAGCGATCCTGCCATTCTATATGAACAGTGATGACGCTGTTAGGATCTATACTGTAAATCACCGACGCGTCCACATAAATTTCTTGCCCATCTGACGTTCTGGCTGTGATGGAATCATCACCAATGACAATCCCTTCAGAAGGAGCAATTGACATTGTGTAGGTTTGTTTGGATATTGGATACCGTTTGACATTTTCCAGACCCGGAATAATCCATTGTAAGCCGGGTTGTAATGCCTGTTCCCGATATCCCAGTGGAGAAACCGCTGAAATGACAATTCCACGTTCTTGAGGTTCTATAAAAACCATCCCTACTCCAACTAAGCTAACCAGTATAGAAACTAAAAAAGCAGAGATTATAAATAAACCACTTTTTTTGACAGGTCGGTTTTGACCTGAACGCATTAATGAGAAAACCAGGAACCCAATTGAACCGATCCAAAGTATTGTTGAAAACAAACGGAAGAAACTAGCGATATTCATTAAATTCTCCATCCTAAAATTAAATTAAGTGTATTTAGGATTATAACTGAAGAAGGTCAAATATATTATGAGTCACTTTAAAAAGTAGAACCTTGGAAATTTGCATTAAAATTGAAATAGTTCATAATTTTTTTGTTATTAAACACACATTAATTGACTGGAATCATTCAAAATGAATATATTATCTTTCTTTGCCCACCCGGATGACGAAACAATGCTTGCAGGCGGAGCTCTGGCACTTTTAGCGATGCTTGGTCATTCCGTTCACTATTTGGTTTGTACCCGCGGCGAAGGTGGTGAAATGGGTGAGCCGCCAGTCTGTGTTCAAGGAGAATTGGGTAAATACCGGACAATTGAGACAATCAACGCAGTGAAAGCACTAGGCGGAAAAACGGTAGAATTTCTGGATTACATTGATCCAATTGTAGGTCCGGATAATTTACTTTTCACATTTAGCGATGATATCGAAAATATTGAAACTCAGCTATCGAAAGTGGTCAGAAAACATCACATTAATTCCATTATTTCACATGGTTCCAATGGTGAATATGGGCATCCTGCACATAAAACTGTTTTTCAATCTGTAAAACTGTATTTTGAAGTAAACAATAACTCCGACATCAATTGGTATACGGCTCAAGCTAATTATCCCAATCCAATTAAACCTCATTTGATAAATAAGGACGATCCAGCAAGTTGGATTTTGGATATAAAACCTGTGATTTATATGAAAATCAATGCTGCTAAAGCACATGTATCACAAAATGCTTTGTTTGTCCGGAGGAGCCAAAAAGAATTAAAAAGAAATGTATCTTTGGAAGAAGTAATTGCAGAAGAAGAAGCCTATTATTGGGTCCGTGGATCTAAAGATGATCTCCTGTCAACATTTCGAGAATCGAAAAATATAAGAGAATAGTCGAAAAATTCGGTAATTGACTACGTTTCAATCCAAATCGTTACTGGTCCATCATTGACAAGAGAAACCTGCATATTTGCACCAAATTCGCCTTGTTGCGTTTCAATTCCAAACGATTGAAGTTGATTTACAAATAATTCCACAAGTATTTTTGCTTTTTCTGGTTCTCCTGCCTCAATAAATGAAGGGCGGTTACCTCTTTTTGTATCGGCAAAAAGTGTGAATTGGGAAACAACAATCGCGCTTCCTTTGATATCGAGGATCGATAAATTCATTTTTCCATCATCATCTGCAAAAATTCTTAAATTGGCAACTTTTCTGGCTAATTGTGTAGTGGTATCTTCATTGTCGTTTTTTCCGACACCTAAAAAAAGTAATAACCCTAATCCAGATTGGGAAGCAACAATCCGTTTTTCAACTTCCACAGTTCGCTGGGTTGTTCTTTGAATTACAACACGCATAGGTTCATCCTTAAATTATGAGTTATTAATTTCCTCTCACTCTATTTAAGTTTATGGTAATCCGATTGCAGATCTAACTTCTTCTATGGTATTTTGGGCGATTTTCTGAGCTCGAATTCTTCCATCTTCCAAAATATCCCAAATTTTTTGTTCATCTTTTGCAAATTCAGCTCTTTTTTCTCTGAACGGGATTAGATAATTGTTCAAATTCTTTGCAAGTAATTTTTTGCAATCAACACAGCCAATTTCTGCACTTCTACATTCTCGGTTAACCTGATCTACTTCTTCTTTTGATGAGAAAATTTTGTGAAATGTGAAAACATTGCAGACGTCCGGGTTTCCAGGGTCGGATCTCCTTTGCCTTTGTGGATCCGTCACCATCATCATGACCCTCTTTGTAGTTTCTTCTGGAGTACTGGCCATTTCAATATGGTTATCCAGACTCTTTCCCATTTTTTGGGTTCCATCGATCCCAATAATTTTTGGAAATTCGGTGACTTTCATCTGTGGCTCTATCAGTACATTTGAATTGTACCGATAATTAAAACTTCGAACGCATTCACGTGTAAACTCAATATGGGGGGCTTGATCCACCCCAACTGGAACGAAGTCAGCTTTATATAAGAGGATATCTGCAGCCATTAATACTGGATACCCAACTAATCCATAATTGATGTTGTGTGGGTTTTCACGAACTTTTTCTTTAAATGTCGGCAAGTCCGTTAATTTACCTAATGGAGTCACCATGGAAAGGTATGTATGGAGTTCCATTACTTCAGGAACGTGTGATTGAATAAATACGATGGATTTCTGTGGATCCATACCTGCGGCTAACCAATCAAGCACCATATCCATGGTATTTGCTTTTAAATTCTCCGTGGTTTCCATGGTAGTAAGTGCATGAATATCAACCACACAATACACACAATCATAATATTCTTGAAGTGCTACATAATTTTTTATCGCACCTAAAAAATTTCCCAAATGTTGTCTACCAGTTGGTCTTGCTCCTGAAAACACTCTACCTCTATTATTAATCATGATCTACCTTCCTCATTTATTTTCGATTAAGTTGAAAATTTAGATAAATTTAACAACAATTTTAGATAATTTCATAACTTTTTTGATTCTTAAAAATTTTATTTTGAGTTGAAACAAACCAATATTCAAATTTCGATTTTCTATTTAATGAGTTGATTTATGGTAAAGCTATTGGTTAATTTGAGAATATTTCGATGGTAACAATCCTTATCATTCAAAAATAAATTGTTTCATATATTCAATCATCTCTCTGAATCTCTTTAATCAAGGACTCTTAAAGGTGAGATATATCCCTGATTTAGATCCGATATCATAATGTTAAGATAATCTATTTTCCCTTTTGAAAGTAAATTGTTCATATCCTCAACAAGAATTTTTGCGTTTATTATGGTTGTTCCAGGTTCAATTTTTGAATCCAATATTTTGTTTAACGCTTCAGACACATTAAATCCTATGCGTATATCCATTAAATCGTTTTTTGAGGAGTCTGGACTAATATCACTTAAAATAATATGTCCATTTTGCTTCAGATTGATAGCTACATCACTAAAAAGGAATTTCGAAGGAATGAAAATTGTGTTCGGTCGATTAATCGCAATTTCACCATACGATGTGTTGATCGCATTGATATCCGAACCATCACCAACAATTGCTATTGTTGGGAAAAACACGACTGGCGCATACAGAGGAGCACATAAACCACATAAGAATTTTGTCCCATTTGAAAATATATCGGATAATTGTGATCCATCAATTGATTCGGCGGGGAGAATTGCTCCAACCCGCC
>PHBS01000051.1:0-19625 GCA_002841995.1 Chloroflexi bacterium HGW-Chloroflexi-8 | reverse complement strand
CAACCCGCCAATCATCCGCTAATTGAGCAGAAACATATCCAGCTACAAAATACAAATCGCTCATCGCAGTCCGAATTTGGATGACATTCTTCGGCAGTTCAAATGTTTTCGAAGAGACCAAAATGAAATTTGTTTCCGGTAATTCTTTTGCTATTGTTAACCAGGCATCATCTTCTGAAATTAAAAAAACTAATTTTGATTTTCTAAAATTTTGAACCTCAAGGGAATTTTGGGTAATAAATTCAAAATTATTTGTGACGGCATAATTTTCCAAAGAATTTTGAATTTCCATAGTCTGTGAAGCGGAAAGATTTGGAGCGTAAAATGAAATTTGCTCGGGCGTTAAATCATTTATGACAGTTTCGGTTACTTGACTGGTAGGTGTTATGTTGTTATCGGTTTCTTGTACACTTGGCGTCACATTCGTCGGCAATTTACTATTGATGCATCCGTTGAAAATAAAGCTAGTCAAGGTTAAAAGAATGATTGATCGAAAAATGCTTTTTTTAATTTTCATGAAGGTTCCAGTTATTTTGAATTGATGGAGTATATTATAATAGTTCTATGATCGAAATGACTATTCCTGGTAGGGGAATTATCAAAATAAATAGCCTGGTGTTGGATGTAAATGGGACAATTGCCCTGGATGGAGCGCTCCTCCCTGGTGTTTTAGAGAAATTAAGGCTACTTAAGGATCGAGTTGACATATTTATGGTCACTTCAAATACCTATTCACGCCAAAATAATATCGATCTGCTTTTGGATATGCGCGCACAAATAATTCTAAAAGGAAATGAAATTAGTCAGAAAAAAGACTTCATAAATCAATTGAATTCCGAAAATGTCATCGCAATCGGTAATGGAGCAAATGACGTGGGCATGTTAGAAGCAGCTGCAATTGGAATTTGCGTCTTGTCTCCAGAAGGAACTAATGTAAAGACATTAATGACCGCAGATATTGTTGTTCCAGATATTTTGACCGCTTTGGAATTAATTGAAAATCCACTCAGAATAGTTGCTACACTTCGCCAATGATGAATGAGACAGAATTTCAAAAAAAAGAACAAGATCCTGACTCTGTGGTTTCTCGTTATCGTGTTCCAAATTGGAATCGGGACGATTTGAACCAACAAAAGCTTTTTCTGGAAAAATTGGATGAGCGTTTTCGAGTCAGTTTTGAATACATTGCAATAAATTGTCTTTTCATCGTAATTTTAATAATTGCTTTTATAACTGACCAGCTCAGTTTGATACTGTTAGCGTTGTTGGTAGCCCCAATAATGATTCCCATTTATGGTTTTGCATTTGGCATTAGTCTGGGCTCACTCGAATTGATAAAAAAGGGTTTGATTGCCTTGTTTTCAATTGGCAGCCTGACTTTTCTTTCAGGACTCTTTTCAGGATTCATTATTTCTCAGATAAATATGCATGAGTCAGTCCTTTGGGATTATTTTATTCATTCTTCCTGGGCAAATTTTGTCTTGATTTTCATCGGATTATTATTCGCTATAACCATAATTCTGAGAAATCCAAAACAAAATATAAATATTGCAAATGTAGCTTTGGCATATGGTTTTTATTTACCATTAGCTGTGTCTGGATTTTCGGTTTTTGGGGGAGATTATTCAAATGTTCGAAATGCATTAAATTTATTTGCAGTTCAATTCTTATTTTCAGTCATAATAGGTACATTCATCCTGATTTTTTCAGGTGTTAGAGCCAAAGGAAGTAAAGTAGTTATTTCATTTATTTCTGCCATAGCTTTTATATCTTTGCTAGTTCTACTTCTTGTAAAAAGTAACGAGAAACCTAATATCGTTTCTCCGGAACCGACCAAATCACAAATTGCACAAATTTCGACTCAACAGTTACCTAAATTAAGTCCTACAAATACCTTGCTACCTACTAGGGTGCAAACAAAAGTTGTTTTAAGTGAAATTAACCCAACGGACACTTTGGTCATCCCACCTACTCTTACTCCTACATTGACACTAACGCCACTTTCTACACCAATATGGGCCGAGATTCAAGCAATTGAATCAAACGGGGCAAATATTAGGGCCGAACCGGGATATAATGGGAAAATTATCAGTACGGTATTGAATGGTACTTTAATTCAGGTATTACCAGAAGTCGAAGTTGTTGATAACAATACCTGGGTCCACATACGTTTGCAAGATCAGACCGAGGGATGGATTGTTAGGTCTTTGCTCATATCCTCGACACCAGCACCAGATTGGTAGAACTTATTATTGTTTTTGGAGGTTTAATAGCTAATGACGATTCATTTTGGCACCGATGGTTGGAGAGCAGTAATATCGGATACATTCACATTTAGTAATTTGAGATTGTTGACGCAAGCTATTGCAGATGCAGTTGCATCTGAAGCGTGGATGAACGGGGCTTCGAATGGTTTATCCCCGGACCTAAAAACCATGGTAGTGGGTTTTGATACTCGTTTTCTTTCTGACCGATATGCAGTTGATGTGGCCAGAGTTTTAGCAGGCAATGGATTTAAGGTTTATCTTGCCCAAGCAGATGCACCAACGCCAGTTATTTCCTATGCAGTCAAAAAATTTAACGCTATCGCTGGAATTATGATTACTGCCTCCCATAATGCTCCTAGATATAATGGAATTAAATTAAAAGCTGCTTTTGCTGGTTCTGCTTTACCGGAACAATGTAAGAAAGTTGAAGTTTATTTATACGATAACGAAGCTCAAGCGCGTGGTCCGAATTTGATGGATTATAACCAGGCCAGAGAACAGAAATTAATACAAAAATTTAACCCGATCCCGGACTATCATGAGCACATTCGAAAATTAATTGATTTTGACAAAATATCGGAATATCCCCAACGAGTCGTAGTTGATTCAATGTATGGTTCTGGTCGGGGTGTAATTCGATCCCTTTTACAAGGGTGTGGATGCGAAATCACAGAAATTCGCGGCGAAATGAATCCGGGATTTGGCGGTGTGCATCCTGAACCAATCGCAAAGTATTTGGGAGCTTTGGCTGGTGCCATTGGTACTGGGATGGGAAGTGTTGGGCTGGCAACTGATGGAGATGCAGATCGAATTGGTGCGATGGACGAACGCGGAAATTTTGTTGACCCACATAAGATCATGGCTTTATCATTGAAGTATTTGGTTGAACAAAGAAAGATGACAGGGAGTGTTGTCCGTACAGTCTCTACAACCAGAATGATAGATCGCCTGGCAAACCGATATGGTTTGAAAGTATATGAAACGCCGGTTGGATTTAATCACATCGCAGATTATATGATGAAGGAAGATATCTTAATCGGTGGTGAAGAATCAGGCGGAATTTCATTTAAAGGACACATACCTGAAGGCGATGGAATTATTATGGGTTTACTTTTGCTTGAAATCATAGCTGATTCGGGGAAAACCTTATTCGAATTAGTAGAAGATTTACTTCATGATGTCGGTCCGGCAGATTATGAGAGGAGAGATCTTCGATTAAAACTACCTGTTTCCAAAGAAAGAATGGTAGAAAAGCTGGTCAAACAAGCTCCTGACAAAATTGGTGGGCAAAAAATAATTGATATTTCAACATTGGATGGCATTAAATATTTATTTGATGATGATTCCTGGCTTTTAATTCGACCTTCTGGAACTGAGCCTGTTTTACGTGTATATGCAGAAGGTCAGTCAAAAAGTATGGTGAAAGACATGCTGGCATTTGGCGAATCTGTTGCAGATTCGGTAAGATAGAAAATAAAAAAAGTCCCGATTTCGGGACTTTTTAGACTTATAGGAATACTTATTTTGATGCTAATCTAAATTTTCTAGCAAAGAAAATGATTAGTAACAAAACAATGGATGTGCCAAAGAGCGCTGGAAAACCAACGTCCTCAACAAAACCAGTTGAAGGCAATGCTGTTGACGTTGCCTGAACGAGTGCAGTTGTACCTGGAACATTCGTTCCCAAAGCAATGGCGGCTGCTTGAGTTTGAAAAGCTGCTACTGTTGCAGTTCTGGCACCAGGGTCACCGCCTGCAGCGACAGATGTCGAAACTTTATCTGAAGTGGGAGCGGATGTTGCCATGGCAATAACAGAGGTAGCAGATGGGGCAACGATTGTATTTGAAGGAGCGGCTTTTTGTGTTGCCTGGACCAACATAAAGTCCGCAGTTTGTGTTGCGATTATGGATATCGCTGTGTTTTGAGCTTGAATCTCAGCAGCTTTTTGTTCCAAGTCCGTTGAAGTAGCAGGTTTATTAAGTAGAACAAAGGCAATCATCGCAAGCATTGCAAGAATAACAATGCCACCAAGAATTGCGATTCCAATCACAAAAGATTTGTTGCTTGAGCCTGATCCATTTTCACCGTTTCTGGGTGTATTATCCGGCTGTTTATCTGAAATTTCATTATCATCAAAATCGTTAAAATCCATGGCGTTCTCCTTCTTACTCTCGAATTTACTTTACTCCAGGATGTCTAAATTCGCAAGAGGAATTGATGCTTGGTCTTCCTCATTAAACTGTACTACAGCACAAATGGTTTTCACGCCATTAAATAAAGTTACTGTATTACCAACAATTTTTCGTATTATTCCTGCTTTTCCTTGAAATAGTCCTTGATTTACCCGTACAATCATTCCATTCTTATATTCAGTATATTCAACAGGTAATTCGGCATCCGCCGGGAGAGGAACAATTATTTCAGGTTTTTCATTTTCATTTTTATTATAAATCCCCGAAATCGATACCTCCCGTTTTTCATTGGATTTTAATAAATCATATGCCCTTAAGTTCATTGGACACGGAGAAAATCCTTCTATAAGAATGATTGGAAAAACTGCTTCTAAGGCAGCGGGTATCAAATCCGGGTGCATACCTGACAAGATTAAACCCTTTACAGGCAAATCTCTGGCATTTTTTAAGACATTAATATTTCGACAATAACCACCCATTAATACAGCACCTCTGTGATTTACTTCGAGCATTTTTGGAAGAAACTCTTCTTCTGGTTGTGAAGTGAGGTTAATTAGTAAACCAGAGTTTGTTCTTTGATTACTCCAGACACCTTGTATTAATGAACCATTTGTTTCAAGAACGACACCATAATTTGGTAAAATTTCCGAAACGATGCTATCGAATCCAGCGTATAAAGGGAGTGGATTTTGATTTATCTTTAATAAAACAAGATTACCGTTTATCAAGAGAACCTCAGAATCTTTTTCAGCTTTAACAACTTTTTTTGTTAATCCATTGGATTCAGCAATTAAATCTCCAGCTTTTAGTCTTTTCCCTTCTTCAAGTTCAATCGATCTTCTTGCGTCTTGATTGCTATTTAAATTTAAAAGTTTCTTGATATTTAGCGCTTGATATTTATTGTCAAGGTCGATGTCGGCTATTTTATCACTGGCATTAAGTTTCTGGCCAACTTTTACCAGAATTTCACCATGACCGGACATTTTTCGAGTTCGGCGAATTTTTGTTAAAGCAATTGTATGATAGATATTAGGTAACATTTCAATCTCTTAGTTGCAAATTTCATTCCAAACTAAATCAATAGCTGAAAAAGCCATTTCTTAAATACTTCTATTCTTTTTACAGGTTCTTTAGGTAAAACAAAAGGTCTGCCACGGGCGTCAACTATAATTCCACATATCCCACTTTGTACTGAGATTGCTCTTGAACCGGTATTCAAATCACTATCTATTTTAGCCTTAGGTTCAATAGAAATGTTGACGAATTGACCTGGTTGTACTGGAAGACGGTAGATCATACCTTGTTCAATGATCGTTTCTGATTTAGTGCCATCTTCAAATTCTGTAGTAATAATGGCTAATTTTGTCCCAATTTTAACCGGGCTTGTTATTGTAAACACTTTGGCGAGAAGTGCGATTGTGGAACTTTCCAGAATTTGAACTGGTAAATATCGATTAATTGGGGCGATTGACCCAAGTACAGGCAATATCCCATGTGTATCCATATAAAATGTAGTTGTTCCAGTCGGTAAAACCCCATCAATGATTGAAAGTAAAGATTCTGAAAAAGAAAAATAATTGGAAAAAATATCTCCACTAAAGATTACTTGATCAAATGTTGATGGAAAACCAGGGTTTTTTTGAATAATATCTGCTAGTTTGTTACAAATTATATCTGTAACCAATGCCTTTTCAATCGCTAAATGATTTTGGGTAGTAGGGATGGCTTCTGGAAAGATCGTTTTTTGCCAGAAATAATTATTTATTTCTTCTTCCTCCAAAGGTTCATATGTAGTCTGAGCGAATTTTTGCAAATTGATTTGATTTATATATTTTTCAAAATTTTGATGAAGTGAGAAGTCAGTAAAATTGAAAGTGCTTTCTCCATTAAAACCTGATGTAAATGTAACGCTTTCATTACCGAAATCAATTACTAATATTTTTTTGGATCGGTCGTCTGTAACCAAACTTAAAAATTTTGCCATTAAAATCATGGATTGACTGAGTGGCATTGGGACAGATTGACAAGAACTGGCAACCTGTGCAAAACCTCCAATTTTTTGATTTAGTAATTCTGCATTGATTTTATTTACTTTTAAAAACGCAGGGAGTAAGTTCTCTTCCTTAATTGAAAATCTAATTTTCGAGGTCATCGAATAATTTGTTAAATCACCTATTGTCTCATGAATTTTTGGTTCTAAATCTTCATTTCCTGCGAATATAATGTACGGTCTTTTTTCTTTTGGAACCAGTTTTATACAAAAAAGTAACATTTCCAATTGTTTAAAGACTGAATTTGAAGCTCCATCATCAATTCCCCCTGAAATAATCACCATTTCTGGCATTTTATTTGTAAAAATTCCGATTATCTCCTCAAGTTTCCTTGGGTCGTTCATGCCGATCTGGTCGATATGATCCAATTGTGTGTTAGCAAGTAATTTTGTGAGACTTTCCAATGAGACAGATTCTAGGAGACCCATGGAAATCACCTTGATTTGAGAAAAAAAACCGAATGTGAGAACTAAATGATCAACCCCACTACCATCAGATTGTCCCGGTAAAATAAAATTTGACTCTTCATCTACCAAGTGTTTCCCAGTAATTTGTTGAATTCGGTCAATTGCTTTTGATATTCCCTCGCGAATATCATTATAAGGTGGAAGAGCAGTAGAATCTGCTTCACTCGTGGCAATTAAATGATATTTTTCATCGACTATATCAAAAAAAAATATCTTTGTGGTTTTTAAATCAATTTTTATCGCAAGTACTGTAGAAGTTTCAACAATTTCTTTCATTAATGTTTACAATCCATTTTTAATATTAGTTATGTAGGAAATAATAAAATCCAGTCTTTCCATTAATGCAAATAATGCCGATAAGAGAACTCCTGCAAAAAGAGATCCAAAAGTAATCCCAATAAATATTTTCCCTAAATTTCTTATAAAGTTAAATATTTTTGAATCATTATTTGTTACTTTTACATTTACGACTTTTGAATAGGAAAAATATAAAAGTGTGGCAATTGAACCAACTAATGTATAAACACCAACAATAAAATTCCCATTTCGAGATAGTGAAAAATTCTCTGATGTTGCACTTATTTGAGGTAAAAGTGTACCCATAATTGCGCCACTGATTACTGTTGCAGACCCAACTCCTACAAGTAACGCCATAGGTAAAGATCCCAAACCACTTAAGTGGGATGAAAGTTTAAATAATAGAAAAAAGCACAAAATAATCGCAGTGATCGCAATAATAAATTGCTGTCTGTCATTACCAAATAGTGGATATATTAATTTTGGAAGTATTATTTGGTAAATTAATAGGACTGAGAAATACCCTGTGGTAACACCAACAAATAAATAGGATGCAAATTTAAAGAGTGGGTTATCCCCGAGGACATAACTGAGGATCATAATTGTCAAAATAAAACTTATTGTTGCCCAAAGGAAATTTGATTGCATTATTTGCTTCCTAATTTCGTCATATCAATTCGTTTGGATAGGGATACAACTAATTGAAGGGTACCTCCGAGAATTATGATGAAAACAAAAAACAATACTCCAGTTTTTTGTGGTTTCCAATAATACTCAATATTTTTATTATCAGACTGGAGCAAATCTGAATAAGAATATGTCCCATAAAGACCACCTATCATCCCATCAATTTGATTCGAATCGACATAGGGTCGTAATAAAGGAATTGCCTGGGCAGTTGCAGCAACCAAGATCGTCATTTCTGGACTCAATAAATGAATCTGTTCAACCCAGGTTTTGGTAGCATCCGAGTCATCTGTGATTATAAATACGGCATCAAATTTGGAAAATGAATTAACATCGATGAGGCCTGGTTTATCCCAAATAATTTCATTCTCTGCACCATAAAGAATTGTCTCCTTTGGCGACTGTATAAAACTATGGATCCCGGATTGACCACCTGGTAAGTAACCAAAATTTGTTACAAAATCTGCATAATTATAGTCATCTGAAATATTTCGTATTAATCCGGATGCCAAAAGAGAACCATTTGGATTAGTCGAAATAATCGATAAGAAACTATCTTTGACCATTAATCTCTCGAGAACATCCTTTGTCAATATTTTTATCTCACCCAAAGACGCGCCATCCGATTCCATAATCGTCAATATTCTTGGTGGATTACTCTGATTAAGAATCAAGCCATTTACAATTGAAGCAAATCGAACTGTTTCTGCGGGATATATTGAAGGTTTAACGATATTCGTTGATGAAAAATACATCGAATAAATAATTAATCCTAACAAGGTAATCGGAATAATTATTTGGATTAATTTCTCATAGATATTTGCCTTCGGTTTGCTAATTGAAGGGGCTTCAATTTCAAGTGAAAACAAGTTATTTAAAATTTCTATTTGTTTTTTTTGCTTTTCAGAAACTTCAAGTGTTGTAGATTGAATTGGAGGGGGTGTTGAAAAATTGGAAGGGATATGAGGAGAAAGAACACCTTTTAATCCGGCTAAAGGACCGGAATTTTCAACTTGTTTATTTTCTTTTGACCTGGATATTATTGGTGCTACAGCTTCGATTGGGCGCATTGCTTTTAACCAGGAAGGCAATTCACCACGTTCCAGATCTTTTCCAATTTCTATGTTCTTTTCAATGTCAAATTCTGTATCCTCAAAAAGATTTGTCGGTATAAATTCTTCGTTGTTCTCTAACCAATCAGGGATTTGGTCAATCTGAAAAGGAGGTGTAAACACGCCCATAGGAGCTGAATCTTGAAGATTCTCATTTTCCTCAACAGGTTCATCAATTATTTTTCTACTATCTATTTCTAAAACTCTTGAATCTTCGATAAAAAAAGGTTCATTAAAATTATTTTTCTTCCCATCACCTTCAATGAGTGATGGATTATCAGAAGAAATCAGGTTGCTTTCTGAAATTATTTTTTCTGTCTCGGATAATTCAGATTTTTCCGGTTTGGTTTCTGAAATCCAATCTGGTATTTCTAAGTCCGTTTTATTCGGAATTTTCTGTTCAAGAATTTCGTTTAAATCCCGAATTTCATTGATATCTGAAATTTCGCTTTCATCTTGCTGGTTATCAAAATCGGGAAGAGCGTTTTTATCAATCCAATCTGGAATTAGTGTTTCGTCGGATCCACCTGGTGTCTCGACTGATTCAATTTGATCTTTTCGGAATTTGGCCATCCAGTCCGGAAATTCTTGGCTGTTTGAATTTGACACGCTATTTGAATCGGGTTCGATTTGATTAACTGAAGGCAACCAATCTGGGAGTCTTCGTTCGTTAAGTTTCTCAGGATTTTCATTTATACGATTATCATTCTCTGAATCCTGATTTTTTGTAAGTCTTGAAATCCAATCCTCATTAATTTCCTGTAATCCGTCGTTAGACTGATCGAGTTTTTCGGAATGAGAATCTATATTTGTGGGTATTTCAAACAAAGAATCTTCCTGGAATTTTCTGAGGTCCGAAACAATTTCATTGTTTTGGATATCTTCTTGAAATATCCCTTCTTCATTATTTCTCAGTCCACCAACTAACTCATCTGTTCCTTTTAATTGCCTTTGAGGTTCTTTTGGATTGATTTGATCATTTACGTTCCCAAATTCCTCATCGACATTTTTTCTTTCACGTATACGAGAAAGCCATTCGGGCGCACTTTCAATACTTGGTAATGTTGAGGAAATATCAGGTGCATTTTGAGCGGGTATAGTCTGTTCATTTTCGGATTCTTCGCGAAATGAAGATAACCAATCCGGTATTTTTTCATTTTCAGGTGAAAATGTTGGATTGAGGTCAAATCCACAATTGCTACAGATTGATAAATTTTCAGTATTCTCTTTTTTGCAAAGTGGGCAAATTGTAATGTTTGGCATTTAATTATCCGTTGTAAGGCCGTTCTATGCCTATTAGAACTCTAATTCCTGTGACAATCGCACCAATTGACACACCTAATAAAATTCCTCTTGCACCAGCAATTGGAAGTTCATTAAAAACAGAAAGGATTGGTTTGATTATAGGATTTCCGCTATCATTGGCTAAAATTCCACTTAAAATAAATAAGAAAATAATCGTGCTGATCGCAAAAATTATTGCCAATCCATTTTTTCTCTTTGTAAAAAGCTTAAAGCAAGCAATCGCTAGGCTGAAACAAAGTAAAGCGAACATGCTGGTTTCAACTGAAAAGATAACTGTCGAGGATAAATCGATAAAAAATGAATTGTCCGGTCCTAAGACAATTCCGGTAAAAAAAACACATAAAAAACCGATGATCAGGATTGAACTGTATAGACTTTTTTGGGGGTTAGAAAATATATTGGACCAATGAACTGAAATTAAATTTATGATTGCTATGATTAGTGCAAATGCCCCAACAGTAATTGACAAATTTAATAAGTCACTTTTTAGATTTATAAGAATTGGTATAGGAAAAAATAATCCAATGAGAACAATAAACCCTGATAATACAGCGACAACTAAAGCTGGTATTGTTTTCATAGAATACCCACAAGTTTTAATACACAGCTAAAAATAAGGATTATGATTGCAATAATTCTAAGAAAATCTTGTGTTTGCAATGAAGCATTATTGATTGAATTTTCTTGAATATTTGCAGGTATTGCAAAAATATCTTCTCCAAAAACAACTTCATCTGCCATAACATACGATACTGACTGACCTGATAGAGAATCAGTTGCAGCCATTGAAGCAATGTGCTTTCTGTTAGCATCATCCAATAAAATGCCAATTTCAGGTCCAATATGACCAATGATTGTTTGGGTATCTATATCATCTGAGTTGGCTGACAAAGTGCCAGATATGTACGAGAATCTTGTCGGTCCTGTCATATAAACACGATTTTTATCAAATTTTTCGAAGGAATTATTTGTTTTGTATGAGTTCTTAATAATGTCTTGACTCAATATGGATAAATCTCCATTACCGCTTGTAATAATTGGGGGTTTATCACTGAGATTTCCTAATTCTGAAAGTTTCTTTAAAGTCAATAACGAAATTAACGATGCCGCACCTGATAAATGTTCAATTTTCGAATTACCAATAGAAATATGAATTCTTTTTCCTTGCTCAATTGAGAATCCAATAATTTTATAAAAGTTTTTTACAGATGGAAGATCTCTAATTTTCAACCATTTTTTCTTATCTAATACAGCAAGAGAAATTAACGAAATGACAGAAAACAGGATTAAGAAAATTGCTAAATTCGACTGATATTCATTCATTTTTGTTTAAATCCTGCAAGAAATTTAAAAATTTTTCAGAATAATTTGGATTTTCAAGCATTTTTCCAAATGCTCGGATCCGCTTACCAGGGAAAAATGGATCCGCTAAATAAAAGAATTGTGCAAATAATATTTTTAATGGTGATCCTTCAGTAAGAAGAAAAGAGAACAATCCAGTCAGATGATAACGTTGCAAGATTTGAGCCCAATTGACCCATTCAGACGATGCCTTTTCCATTATAAAAGTATAGCATAGGAAATTTATATCAATTAATATCGAGCTTTTTCCATAATTTATTTCCACCACCTTTTTTTGCATATTCTTCTATTTGTGAAAACATTTCTTTGTCTCCTGACCAAAAAGTACTAATTTGAGAAGTGTATGAGGACACTGCGATTTGCCATAATTTCATTGAATTTTCAGTGATTTCAAACTCCTCCTGGTCATAATTAATTGGAAAATCGCTCATATATTCTTGATTATTCTTCAGTACGTATGGAAAATCTGCATAAAACCAAAGGTATGGATGCTGGAGCTTAATTATTGATGATTTAACGATTTGATGATCAATATGGTTTCCAATACCAAACGGTGAGACGATCATCGAATTATGCGGAATTCTCTTCTTTAAAGAATTTGATATTTTATCGATGATAACAATTTGATTTCCTGATATCTTTTGAAACAGATCTTCTTCATTTTGAATTATTGACATTCCATTTTCATATTTGCGATAAATACAATCTTGATAAGGAAAATGTTTGAATTTTGCTCCTAATATATGACAGGCATTTTTGTCTTCCCGTCGTCTTGCAAAACTTGGATTTTGATTTTCAAGTTTCCAACGTTTATGCAAATTTTTTGCAAAATCTGAATAATTTTCATCCTCAGGGTCACCAGAAAAAATTGTCCAAATGTCTACTTGATGACCTTTATTAACGAGAAAATGAATGATTCCACCACATGAAAGTACAGCGTCATCTAAATGTGGGGAGATGAAAATATATCGCATGGACACACTCCATAAATTGAACATGTTACAATAATAATCACTATTGTATGATTAATTTTTTGAGGAGGTAGAGTTGGGATTCATTACAGATTTGTTTGGTGGAAAACCCTATCCTGCGCAATCAAAACAAGAAGTTGAAAAATTATTAATTGAATTGATTCGCATTGGTACAACAGACGATTTTTTATCAGAAAGACCTGGACCTCCATTTAACATGCAATGTCGTCATATACGCGCACGTGAAATTGGAAAGCGTTTTCATGAAATTGGTGGATTGCGCATGATGGAGTATGGTCATAAAGTTGTGAAGAGAAAACTTGGCAAAAAGATCGTTTCCCACCTGGAATATGCCTGGTCAGAGATTGGAGATTGGATTGCCTGACTTGGAATAAAATTAATTTCGGAGCAAATGAGTAATTTAACAACCTCATCTATTAACAAAACTTGATATTTACATTTTTCGAAAAGACAACCAAATTGTTAAGTTTATGATATCGAAAATTAAATTGATCCTGGATAACTTTGTAAAAAAATTAAGACCCGTCTATCGTTTTATAAACGTAAAGCTCAATGGAGCTTTGGACGTTTTTCGAATTGCAGCCAGTAGTTTTTCTCGTGAAAGAGCACCTGAAGCTGCTGCCTCAATGGCTTATTACACTTTCTTCTCAATCTTTCCAATGATTCTCGTCTTAATTTCCTTTGCCAGTTTCATATTGAAGTCCCAATTTGTTCAGGATCAAATTTTAGAATATATCGTTGATATCTTCCCAGTGAGTCCAGATTTAATTACAACAAATATTGCGAATGTACTTTCAAAAAGAGGTGCTGTCGGATCTATTGCAATAATCGGATTAATGTGGTCTGCGTCAAATATGTTTAATACGATTGCATTAAATATCGATCGAGCATGGCCAAATGAAGTATCTCATAGTTTTATTGAGAGAAGAATGATTGGTTTTGCGATATTAATTGGGTTGACATTTGGAATAATACTTTTGTGGTTTTTCAAAACATTATTACAGGTAGATTTTATTGCTCGTCTGATTGTGTTTTTTAATGTGCCGGTGCTAAATACGACTTTGTGGGGGATCCTTGTTTTTCTAGCCCCACGAGTATTTCGATTATTAATGTATTGGATTATGTTTCAATGGTTTCCAAAGGCTACAGTTAAACCTATGGAGGCACTTTGGGGAGCACTTACTGTCATTTTTTTTACAGAAATTATTACTTTACTGATGAACTGGTATTTAAATAGTCCGTGGGTTAGGTACGAACTAATATATGGATCCCTAGGTAGAATTATTGCTTTGTTGCTATGGATTTATTTTTCCAGCTATGCCATTCTATTTGGTGCACACATTAGTTCTTCAGTCGCAGCGATAACACGGGCTAGAAAATAAGCCATCTCATTTTATTGGAGTTTGTAATCCCGAATATTTAATAAAACAGTTGCAAGAATAATTATTAATATTCCAATAGCCCCGAAAATAATCCTGATCATCAAGCCTTCATTACTAAAATTTAAAATTCGTAAATCATTTGCTGTAATCCCAATATCTGGCATATTTCCTTTGTGGTATTTTTCAAATCCTGCAAAAGTTTCAATCGTCCCACCATCCAGGTTGATCATCCAAATTTTTTCAAAATCCTTGTCGAAGGATAAGAATATTTGATTTCTGTTTGGATCAATAATAATAGATGCAATGACATCCTGGATTGGTTGAGCCTTTTTGAGAACATCAAATCCATTATTTAAAGAAAAATTGTTGATATTATTTTTAATCTCATTTTCTACACGGATTTTTTGTTGAAAAGGATGGAAAAAATCATTATTCATGTTGGTGATGTCGGAATAACTATTCACAGCAGTTAATATTTCATAAGGATTCTGGGAAGGAATTACTTTTGAAACACCATTTATTGTTTCAATAATGTAGGCATTTTGATTTTCATCTGCCAAAAGTTGGTTAGAGTTATCGATAATTAGAGGATTCTCTGATAAATTAATTTCTTTACGCAGTGGAACAGAACTACTTTCAAAAAGAAGTTTTCCAAAGTTCTTGTCAAACTGAGTTGGAGACAATCTTATTGGGTTATTTGTCTCCAAATAGGGATAGTAGGCGATAAAAGCACCATGGTCATTGGTTGCTGCGACCGTATAATAAACGTCTTCGATATTTTGATCAATGAAAAGCACATTTTTATTATGATTTGTCTCAATACGAAAACGAATTTCTCCCTGGCTGTTGTCCAGATTTAATCCATAATAGGTATTCTGGGAATATACAACGAATCCAATTTCTGAATTGGATATTTCTTGAGATTGTTGGTCAGGAAAATCATTTGGAAAAAGGAAAATGAAAGCAAACGAAAGTAAAGGAAGAATTCGACTGATAAAACCAGTCATAACACGTTTCTCCATAATCATTATGTTTGAATCATATTACAACAAAAAGAAAAAAATGCCAAATTAATGCCTTGAAGAGTTTGAACTAATGTTCTATAATGTTGGTATGGATTCATTCGACAAATTAAGATTATTAAATGAAAATATGGACGTTGAAGAAGGGTTTCTCTCCACAAGATTTTTCGAATCTTGTGAAAGTATGAAAATTGAAAGACAAATTCCCAATGTAACATATGCAAAACTACCTGGTGGTGAATCAATCCCATTATTAAAGACCATGGTTTCTTCAATTTGCGAAAAGAACTGCAATTATTGTTTTTTTCGATCTGGAAGAGACTTTCCTCGAGCAATTTTCCAACCGAACGAGTTAGCCGAGATGTTTCTTAAAATGGAAAAGAAAAAAGTCGTAAAAGGATTGTTTTTAAGCTCAGGAATTCTCGGACATGGTATCTTCTCTCAAGATAAAATTATCGAGACTGCTGAAATTCTCAGGAAAAAGCATAAATTTCAAGGTTATCTTCATCTAAAAGTGATGCCCGGCGCGGAAAAAGATCAAATAAGGCATTTGATGATGTACGCTGATAGGGTTTCAATCAACCTGGAAGGTCCTAATCCGGATCGGCTTGAATGCCTGGCACCCCAGAAAAGGTATTTTGAAGAAATTATTAATTGCCTTCAATGGATCCATGAAATCAGGACTTCTGAATTCGCTAATAGAACCTTTAAGAATCAATGGCCATCGATCAGTACTCAATTTGTCGTTGGACCAGCAAAAGAAAGTGATAACGAATTAATCAGTGCATCCTCCGATTTGTTCAGAAGATTTAAACTTTCACGTATCTATTTTATGGCTTTTTCCCCAGTGATTAATACACCTTTTGAAAATATTGCAGCTGAAAATCCAGTTCGCGAGAATCGCTTGTATCAAGCTTCATTTCTGTTAAGGGACTATGGTTTTCAGATGGAAGATTTTTATTTTGATGAGACTGGAAATTTATCGTTATCTCAAGATCCCAAGACTACCTGGGCAGAAAAAAATTTATTAGAATGCCCATTGGAGATCAATAAAGCATCAAAAGAAGAATTATTACGTGTTCCGGGGATCGGAGTAAAAAGAGCAAACAACATCATCGCTTTTCGGCAGAAAAATTTGATTCGGAATCTAGACCATCTTAATTTTATTGGAATATCATTCGAAAAGTCAGGTAAGTATATTTTATTAGATGGAAAAAAACTTGGAAGCCAATTACGACTTTTTCAATTCTAATTCGTTAAAGCAAAAAACCAACACAATTAAAGATATACCTTGTTATTCGCAAATATCAAATAGATTTCATGATTAAATATGGTTGATTTTATGTTTTTTGTGTTTGTATAATTGAATTAAATTTATTAGCTATCTTTCTAGAAAAGCGGTGAACGATGGTAAAAAAATCAAAAGCTAAAGAAAAAGATTCTATCAAACAAAAAAACCAGAAAGCTAGTTCTGAATTGAAACAAAGTTTATCTGAGGAACAAATAAATAATAATTTAGATACGAAAAAGTATGAAAAAGAATTAGCGAAATTGCAAATTGAACTGGTTAAATTACAGGAATGGGTCAAAGCCAAGGGGTTAAAAGTCGTGATCATATTTGAGGGAAGAGATGCGGCAGGGAAAGGAGGGGTGATCAAACGTATTACTGAGAGCTTGAATCCCAGGTCAGTTCGAGTTGTAGCCTTACCATCTCCCACAGAAAGGGAAAAGACACAGTGGTATTTTCAAAGATATGTTACACATTTACCTGCGGCAGGTGAAATGGTTCTTTTTGATCGTTCCTGGTACAACCGTGCAGGTGTTGAGCATGTAATGGGCTTTTGCACAGACGCTGAATATCAGGAATTCTTACGCTCTGTCCCAGAATTTGAAAGGATGCTGGTACGTTCTGGGATCATATTAATTAAATATTGGTTCTCAGTCAGTGATGAGGAGCAAGAAAAAAGATTTCATGCCAGAATTAATGACCCGACCAAGCGTTGGAAATTGAGTCCAATGGATCTTGAATCCAGAATTAAATGGGTAGAATATTCAAAAGCAAAGGATGCTATGTTTTCATTTACAGACATAAAACAAGCTCCCTGGTATGTAGTCAATGCAGATGATAAGAAAAAAGCCAGATTAAATTGCATTCACCATTTGCTTAGTTTAATTCCATACGAGGACTTGACACCAGAACCGATGTCATTACCTCCTCGTGTTATCAGCGAAGAATATATCCGTCCCCCGATAAGCGATCAGACATTTGTTCCAACAATTTATTAGGTCTAATAAGATTGGACTGGTCTATAAGCCGCATTCTGTCTATTACTGGTGTTTCCAATTGGACATCCAGTAAATGGATGATCATCTATCTCGATTAATTGTTACCAATTAATTCTAGCAGCCTACCCGAAACTCAAAGGAGATGAGCAACCTCCCTCTCAAATGAGATTTGTTTCTGCTTGGCCTTGCTTCAGAAGGGGGTTGCCTGGCCGATACATTACTGTAATCGCCGGTAGTCTCTTACACTACCATTTCACCTTTACCTTTTCAGGTAGTTTGTTTCTGTGGCCCGATCCAGCAGGTCTTCCGAAATGGCTTTCCCGCTCCGGGTGTTACCCGGCTTCTTGCTCGATGAAGTGCGGACTTTCCTCGATACAAAATGTACCGCGATCATCCGACCAGCCCACACACATCATAATGCCAGTTAGGAATTTAGTCAATTTTTGAGAGAATATCGTTTTTATTTATTTTGAAACCAGTAATAGTCTCCAAAAGACTGCCAGCAAATTGAAATCGGTTTTACAACAAATTACAATATTGGATTATTATTAATTCGTATATTTTTATGCCCAAAAAGAAAGGCGAGACCTAATGAGAAAACCTTTTGTTGCCGGAAATTGGAAGATGTATAAGACCGTAAGAGAAGCAGTTGAACTTATCGATGAAATTCAACCAAAAATCGAAGAATTAAGTGGTGTTGAGACTGTTTTTTGTGTTCCCTTCACATGTTTAAGTGCCGTGGCTGAAAAATTAAAGAATAGCAAAATCGGTGTAGGAACTCAGAATGTTCATTGGGAAACTCAAGGAGCATTTACTGGGGAAATATCACCTTTGATGGTAAAAGAATTTGGAAAATATGCAATTATTGGTCATTCGGAAAGGAGATCATTTTTCGGAGAAACCGATGAATCAGTTAATATGCGATTGCAAGCGGCATTAAATAATGATTTGGTTGCAATCGTTTGTGTTGGGGAGAGTCTGGACCAAAATGAAAACGGAAAGACTGAAGAAGTCATTACACGACAAATGAAAATTGCATTTACGAATATCCCAAAAAGTCAATTGAAGAATGTTGTAATTGCATATGAACCAATATGGGCAATAGGAACTGGATTGGCTTGTGACCCACTAAAAGCGAACGAAATAATTAAATATTCCATCCGCAAACCTTTAATTGAAATGTATGGCGAAGATGTAGCAAAAGAAGTTAGAGTTCTTTATGGTGGTTCCGTAAAAGGGAGTAATGCTAAAGAATATTTCCTGCAGCCAGACATTGATGGAGCACTTGTTGGTGGAGCATCGTTAAAACCAGAATTTATTGAAATTGTTCGCGCAGCAGCCTAGAGGTCAATATACTGGTCAAAGGGTTCTTAAGTTTTTCTGTACTATTAATCATCCTTATCATTGTGCAAAAAATTTTGCACCGTGAAATTCAATCTGTTCTGATGTTAATTTTTAACCGTCCGACGATAGTAATTGCAATTTTTTCGTTATTGCTACTGCCGGGAGTTTTTGTTCATGAACTTAGTCATCTGATTGTTGCCTTAATACTCCGGGTGCCAATCAATAAGTTTTCAATCATCCCACGAACGCTAAAGAATGGTCAATTGCGTCTAGGCTATGTTGAGACGAAACAAACTGATTTTTTAAGAGATAGTCTAATCGGGTTAGCCCCGTTCATAGCTGGATTATTGGTCGTTGCCTTTATAGGATTCAATCATTTAGGACTAGACAAAATAAATGAATCAACAGCTTTATTTAATTCGAATCTTTTATTTTCCCGTCTTGAAAACATTGGCTTGCAAAAAGATATCGGAATCTGGTTGTATTTGGCATTCTGTGTAAGTTCGACAATGATTCCTTCTGCATCAGACCGACAATCCTGGAAAGTTTTATTGTTCATATTTGGGATAATAATCATCTTATTTCTGCTTTTTGGCACTGGAGATTTTCTTCAAAATAAATTATTGTTAAGTCTTGATGGATGGATGTCTTCAATTGCGTTTATAATACTTACTTCAACGATTATTCACGTATTAATCCTTATTCCTACCTGGTTCGTAAAATTGATTATTTCAAATATAACTGGTAGGCGAATTATCAGTAAAGTTTAATGATTATTGTTGGGAACTGGAAGGAAAATTATGTCTTTCGATTTATACGGACGCAATGTTGATTATTTAAGAATATCTGTTACAGATCG
>PHBS01000050.1 GCA_002841995.1 Chloroflexi bacterium HGW-Chloroflexi-8 | reverse complement strand
TAAGCATCACGAAATCTACCTGAGTGATTTTACCCGTACCGCTCCGGAGAAACTCAAGACCGTGCTGCGGCATCCAATCGTACGCCCATAGCCTGTGGCGATGGAAACCAGGCGATATAAGACCAGGTTTCTATGTTCAAATGAGCGCTAATATGGTGTTAAGAAACCTGGTCTTTTTCTTTGAATCGGGTCATTAAGATTGAAAGAACAAAACCCCCAAATCCGAGAGAGTATTTTTCGGGTTTTCCGTGTGGTTCGTGGTTAATTAAAAAATCCCTTTCCGGGTCTTTCATTCGGTTCGTGGCTAAGCAAAATTTCTTTTTTCGCGTCTTTCATTCGGTTCGTGGCTAAGCAAAATTTCTATTTTCGGGTTTTTCGTGTGTTTCGTGGTTAAATTTAAAATCCCTTTTCGAGTCTTTCGTGTGGTTCGTGGTTAATTAAAAAATCCTTTTTCGGGTCTTTCATTCGATTCGTGGTTAATCAAAAATTCCCTTTTCGCGTTTTTCGTGTTTGTTTCTTTCCCGCCATCCCTTAACAGGGACAGGTGTCTTTAAAAGTCATTACTTCTGTGCCGGCGTCGAACCATTTTCTGTATCTTTAATTAAAGAAAGCGCTGCCCACCTTAATCCGTTTGAGACCATTCAAAAAGCTCAGTTCTTTGCGCACACTCTCCAGCAGCTCTGGCTTTCTGGAGCGATACTCCAGATTGATCGTAATTTCGTTGTTTTCCAGGTCCATTTCATACGAGAACTTATCCAAACGTACTTCCGCCTTGGTAAAGACATTCCTTACTTCATCCAGGCAAGCCGGGCTGTTTACCATTACAAGCCCAGCAGTGATGGTTCGAACGGCTTTGAACGTCTTCAATTCCCAACGCTCCACCAGTGATAAGGCCAGCACCAACAGAATCGTGACCGTAACCGCTTCATAAAGATGCCCGGAACCGACTGCCAAGCCAACGATTGCCATCGTCCAGATAGTCGCAGCGGTTGTTAGACCTTTGATATTAAAGCCCGAATGCAGAATTGCGCCTGCACCTAAAAAGCCGATACCTGTCACAACCTGAGCAGCCAATCGGGCCGGGTCGCCCTGGATACCCAGTGGGACAAATTGCTGTGAAATTTGAATGGAAAGGATCATCGCCAGGCAGGAGCCTAAAACAAGAATAATATTCGTGCGCAGTCCGGCCGGCTGATTATCGAATTCACGCTCAAGACCGATAATTGCACCCAATAAAGCTGCCAGACCAATACGTAAAAACACCTCAGATTGTGGAATCATGCGGTTATTTCCTCCAGGTGTGATGGGATGGGTTCGATTGTACCAAGTATAGCTTCATTTGAAAAATCGTACCCCGTTTTTTTGCGGTTTTTTTGTAGAATCCTGCTCCATTTCTTATCAGATCATCAAAATGGTAGTAAGATTGGCTTTCGTGTCTTTCAGACACGATTTTTTTTGAGGAGAATGTTTTTATGGGAAGAAAAAGTTTCCCGCGGATGTTACGAGATGAATTTACTGGCTATAATGGCCACAAATTTCAAAAAGATCTTTTGGCCGGGCTGACAGTAGCCGCGGTCGCTTTGCCACTTGCGCTGGCGTTTGGTGTGGCTTCCGGTGCCAGTGCAGCCGCCGGGTTGGTGACTGCCATTATCGCCGGCTTACTGATCGGATTTCTTTCCGGTGCACCTTATCAAATTTCCGGTCCTACCGGCGCAATGAGCGCGGTGCTCATCCTGCTCGTGCAGCGCTATGGACTGGAGGGCATCTGGCTGGCTGGAATCCTCTCCGGAATTTTCCTGTTGCTAATCGGACTCTTCCGACTCGGCCGATTCATTGCTTTTATTCCAGCCCCGGTCATCACGGGTTTCACCTCGGGAATTGCCCTGATTATTTTCATCGGACAGATTGATAATTTTCTGGGTATCAAAACTCCCGGGGCTGAGTCCACGCTGTTAAAGTTCCTGGAATATTTCCGTGGAGGTTTCCAGATTAGCTGGCAGGCGTTATTACTGGGTTTGCTGGTGATCCTGATTATGCTTTTTTGGCCAAAACAATGGCAGGCACGTTTTCCATCTTCTCTGCTGGGTATTATTGCAGCAACTGCCGTTAATGCGCTTTTGCACTGGCCAGTGGCTGTCATTGGTGAAATTCCAACCACGCTCATGCTGGCGGATCGACTTTCCTTTGCAAATATTCCCTGGCAATCTCTACCGGAATTCGTGGCTCCGGCGCTGACCATTACTGCATTGGGCGCGGTTGAAAGTCTGTTATGTGGCGCTGTGGCTTCCAATATGACCGGCACGCGTTTGCAAGCCAATCAGGAATTAGTGGCACAGGGAATTGGCAATTTTGTGATCCCGTTTTTTGGTGGCGTTCCTGCCACAGCAGCGATCGCACGGACCAGTGTCGGTATCAAGTCCGGTGGACAAACACGCTTGGTCAGCATCATTCATGCCTTTGTTTTGCTGCTTTCCATGTTTCTTCTGGCTCCCATTATGCAAACAATTCCACTGGCCGCCCTGGCTGGTGTGTTAATGGTTACTGCCTGGCGTATGAATGAATGGCATTCGATCCGTTTTATCTTCAACAACCGCTTTAAGACAGATATGTTGGCGTTTGGAATCACCATGCTGGCGACGATTACCCTTGATCTGACCCAAGCGATTTTGATTGGTTCGATGATGGCCGGTGCCGTTTTCCTGAACAAGATTGCCAGCCTGGAAATAACTCTCCAATCGATCGATCCTTCCAAGATGCGTGAACGTGGATTTGAAGTCGATGAAAATTGCCAACACGTCCAGGTCGCATACCTGACCGGTCCTTTGTTCTTTGCAGCGACTGGTCATTTCAATGAAGCTTTCGCTGAACTATCTGAAACACACGCCTTGATTCTATCCATGCGTGCCGTTCCATTAATCGATACTTCCGGTTTGGAGGCTTTATTGCGATTGAATCAAAAAATTCAATCGCAAGGTGGAACATTGATGCTGGCAGGGGTCCATGACAATGTGCGAAACATGATGGAACGCGCCGGTTTGGTGGATGCTTTACATGCAGATCGTTTTTTCTGGAGCAGCGATCAGGCGATTATGGCTGCCCAAAAGAATATCTGTCTGCATTGTTCAAAAACCGAAGGAAATCTAACCTAAGATCTCTGAATGAAACAGGCATTCCTAATTCTCAAGGAATGCCTGTTTTTATTTTCGAAGTTTGGTTTTTATGCTGGTAATTCTTCAATTACCACAATCGCATTGCTTTCCAAAGAGTTTCGTTCCTTCTCTGCTTTCTTTCCGGCTTTCAGAGCCAGATAAAGCCCACAAAATGCCACCACGATAAAGCTGGCTTCCAGAATCCAGGTTCCCATCCCAAAGGAAACAGCCAGAACTGTCAAACCATCCACGACAGCATGGTAGAGCACGGCACCCCAAAACCACAAGGCTTTACGTTTTGTGTAAGATAACCAGACCATAATTGAAAGCGTAATATGCAGAGCAACTGCACCGATGCGCTCGACTGCACCCGCCAGAGGTAAGTGCCAGGGCGTAGCAAAATATGCCTGCACCTGCTGTAAAGTCGCTTCCATCTGATCTGCAGATAGTGGCAGACTGTCAACACCGATAGAGCGCAGCGATAACATTGAAATTAATGAAAAAAGCACCACACCACCAATTATGATGGCTTCAATTCCGCCATGTCCGGCACCCAATGTTAATGCAGCACCAAGAGAATCACCTTTCTTTTTCAAGAGTTTAAATCCAATCCATCGGGCGGTTTCTTCAAACAGACCTGCCAGGAGACCCAAAACAATGGCGTTGAAAAAAGGTGCAAAGTTCGGATCAACATGCGGTAGTGCGCCGGATTGAAAGGCAGCCGTTAAACCATTCACCACAGGCAGGTGGAAGATTTGCGATCCAATGAAAGTCAAGACCCCGACTCCAAACAGTTTCCAGTTTGTTTTGTGCTTGCGGATTATCCACCATCCAAGCAGAATCGGAAAAACAACATTGAATAGTCCCGCCAAAACAAACATGGTGATCAACAAAACAGGCATTTCAGACATGATTTATCCTTTAATATGATTTTTATGATATAAATAATTTTTATTAATGGGCTTTTTGCAGTAACAGAGCCTTGCGATTGAATCCCTGGATAGCCAGGAAAACCAGGACACCCGCAGCCAACCAAAATACCAGACCAACGATCATTCCAACCCAGGTGCTCAGATATACCACACCCGTCGCCTGACCTGCGAAAAGGCCAAGAACCAGGAGGACAAGCGAGCCACTGGTTTGATATGCGCTCATGAAAGTTTGCGCTTTTGCGGAAATTAAAACGGTCGCTCCCACAGCTAAGGCAGATAGAGCTGGCGTCACCCAGAACATAAGTGCATACCAGGTCGGAAAAGGAAACCAGATCCGCCCGAATACAGGGTATCCAACCGTATTAAGAATGATGATATACAGAATAAAGGCTGCCCAGGTGATCAAGACAGATGGAAGAAAGGCAGACAAAGCCTTGCCGATAAATAACTCAGCATCGCTGGCCGAAGTATACAACAACCCTTCCAACGTCTTGCGCTCCCGCTCCCCGGCAAATGATTCGGCTGCAATACTGGCCGAGAGCATCAGGGGCAGTATCAGAAACATAGGTGCAAACAGATAACCCAGCATCAGGGATATCATTACCTGAACATCATTCATTCCTTCCAATTGCGAACCAATGCTGTCGGGAACATTTGCAAACATGACCTGCAAATCCGGGTCATTGAACGCTTCAGCGCTGCCGGTTTGGGTGGCTGTGATCAACATGATTAGTGGGATGACAACCACAAAAATCAGAGGGACGATGATCATCGAGGTCACAACAGATTTATTCTGCCTGACTTCCAGTAAGTCCTTCCAGGTAATTATTTTTATTTTTCGTAAATCCAACATTTTTTCCTCTTTTTTACTTGATATCATCCAGAAGTGTTTTCATGATGATGAAAATTCTGCACCTGCAGATATACTTCTTCAAGAGAAATCTCTTGAGGTTGCACACGCTTGACCAGAAAACCAGCCTGTATCATTTGCGCAATCACCGTCGGAATCACATCTTCGGATTCCACCTCCAGGCGCAACAGCTTCTCTTCTGCTTGAATAGAACGTAACAAACCGGGTGTATGGTTTGAATTAAGCCAATCGTTCATATTAACTGGTTGCTGCAACAATTCCACTTCAAGCCACATGCCCGGGCTTACCAGCCTTCGCAATTCGGCTAACGTACCCTGAGCACGGTCCGCGCCCTCCCGCATGATCAATAAGCGATCACAAAGGCGCTGCGCCTCATCCAGATTGTGCGTACAGATCAACACCGAAGCTCCTTCCTGCTGGCGTACATCTGCAATTAACTCTCGCACTTGCACGGCTGCCTCCGGATCGAGACCTGAAGTAGGTTCATCTAAGAAAAGCAGCTTTGGATGGTTCAACCAGGCCCGAGCCAACGCCAACCTTTGCTTCATACCTTTACTGTATGTGCCTGTTCGATCATCAGCTCGATCCTGTAAACCAAACAACTCCAACAGTTCGTCCGTTCTCAGGCGAATATCAGGTTCCGACAACCCTGCCAGCGTACCAAAAAACTTTAGATTTTGTCTGGCAGTCAAGCGCTCATACAGAGCAGGAGTCTCAGTCAACACACCAGCCGCCTTGCGTATCTTTTCACCATCATCACTTGGATTAAAACCTAACACCTGCAAGCTTCCGGACGTGGCTTCAAACAATCCATTTAATAAACGAACCGTAGTCGTTTTTCCAGCCCCATTCGGACCGAGCAAACCAAACACCTCTCCGTGATTGACATGAAAGGTCAAACCATTCAATGCCTGTTGATCGCCATACTTGTGACACAGATTTTTTACATCAATTACCGTTTCCATACTTTTTATTCCATTCAAATTAATCTTGTTAACAAATGTTTCACGTGAAACAATTAGTTCGGTTTAGGATTGTATTTTTGATACAAAACATAGGACAGCACGATTGAATAGAAGGCGGCAAACAGAATTGGCACCAACAATATCCAAATTGCGTAATTTGGTAAGAAAATTCCAAGCAGGGAGATTGCACCGCTAATTTTAAAAATTAATCCTGCCCTTTTATGGGTTTCGTTCCACACGCGCTCATCCTGAAGCGTCCATGGGGTTCGAATACCAATAAAATAGTTCCGATGTGCTTTGCCAATCAACTGTCCAACGAATATCATTAAAATACCCATGGCGGGAATAAAGTAGGGATTCAGGTTCGAAATCCAACCCAGGTTATAAGCCAGAGAAAGCATTTGCACATAGAGCATATAAATGGCGAATATCAGAATAAATAAATTGTATTCACCTGAAAACTTTTTGATATTTTCACGCAATGGGTCGATATATGGAATGCCCGCCAGCAAGAATGTCAAACCAACGACCATGAGCGGGATTAACCAAATACCAGTAAATACGGATCCATACCCATCCGCCTGCCCATTGGCTCCCCAGTGAACAGCCATCGGATCCGGAAATGCCCTTCGGGATTGCAGCCCGAAAACCAAAACAAGTGCAGAGAGAATGATATTAAGTAGAACGACGACTTTTGTTTTCATGTTTTCTCCTATGATGTTTCACGTGAAACAATAAATTCCACATGGGGTTGAATTTAATAGTTCACTACTTACCAATTAATACGTATTTAACTTCTCCCGGTTGCCGAATTCTGATGCTAGACCGGGCTGATTAGTACCCATCTTTGTTATTAATCTATTTTTGGGGATCTTTAATCCTCTTTAAAATGTTTCACGTGAAACATTTTCTGTTTACCAACAAGCACCGGTCAATGTATCACCAAATTTTTTTGATGGCGTCTTTCTTATTGTTTCAATTGTCTTTGGTTATTGCTCGCCCTTATCTACATAGCTTTTTAAATTTCGATGAAAAACTGCCAGTATTTCTCCTGCCGATACGCCTAAATCCTGTGTTGCCAACAAATATTCTTTGGTGATCTGATCCAGTTTTTCCATTCGCCCTTTGTTTGCCGTGCTCGTGGTAGGTAGTATATAGGTTCCACGTCCATGTTGGGTAGAAATTAATCCGGCTTTGTCCAACAAACGGTAGGATCGAGCGACGGTGTTAAAATGCACGTTCAATTCTATCGCCAGTTCTCTGACCGTTGGCAGTTGGTCGCCCGGCTTTAAGTCGCCGCGAATTACCTGATCGTTGATCTGCTCAAAGATTTGATTGACAATGGATATTCCTGACCTGAAGTCGATTTGGATTTTGATGATAGCAACCTCCGCGTTAAATATTGTACCATTGTATTATTGTAGCATTGTACAACAACGGCGGATGCTTGTCAAGTATCTATCGGTTAAAGTCCACGCAATCAATCCAGTCATTCAAATGGATCAGAATCCCGCTCACTATCTGATGGCTGGACTGTTGAAACCTGTTCAAATCGTTATAGACTTCACCCCCATCGGTGCTTACCAGATCGGAAACTCCTCGCAAAATCAGGCAACGGATCAAATTTCGTTGACAGACCCAGGCAATTGCCCCGGACTCCCAATCGGCTGCCACGCCTGAAAATTTCTCAATCAACCAGGGGATATCCTGTGGGAGAATGTCGCGATCAGCAGAGAGAAGTAACCCGCGTTGAACTGGCTGTGGATAGGGTTTATTCAGCCAATTCAGGTCTAAATTGATTGAATAAAACTGGAGCGCTTTGTCGGGGTCCCCCATCTGTTCAACGATGTCGTAGACCAACGTTTGATCCACAAGCAGTATCTGTCCAGTTTGAATACGACCTTGAAAGCCACCACAAGTACCAATATTGATCATTAAATCTGGTTTCCAGCGCTGGATGCCGTATTGAGCACTGGCAGCTGCGGCGATCTTGCCCCAGCCGCCTTGAAAATGAATTATCTTCCGATCAGAGTCGCCGGTTTCAAAAAACTCACCGTACGGACCATTCTCCAAGGCATGATTCGGGTAATAGTCCTTGGCTGCCTGCCACTCTGCATCCGCAGAAAATATGACCAGAATTGTTTGCATGTTACGATTTTACTCAATTTTCGATTTTTTTATATGACCGACGCAGAAAAAATTATTCCTGCTGACATCGGAAAAAAACTTTTTTCAAGTTTTATGGCTTAATTTCAACGACTACGCCGTCTTCCGCCCAGTTATAAAGGTCTTCGGCAGCTTGCAGCGTCATAATAATACAACCATAAGAAGCTTTCGACCCGAGCACGTTACCCCACAAACGCACCCCACTGGAAAGCAAAGGTAGCCCATGTATTCCATTCATAAAGCCTGGTGTAGCCTCATAAATGCCCATGAAATTCGGCATCCATAGATCCCATTTCGAGGCATAAGCGTTGATCTCGTGGGTTTGAATTTGAAATACGCCCGGTAAAGTCGGGGATCTGTCAATACCAGTGCTAATGACATGATCGGAGATGATCTCCCAGTTCTCATATACCCACATGTGCTGCTCGCTAATACTAATAACCACACGTTTTCCAGGAATGACCGGCAAAGGAAATAAATCGTTTTTGGATGGAATCACCAATTCCTGACCGATTCCAATACCAATAATACTGGATCCCGGATTGGCTTCCTGAATTTTCCAGTAAGGAATTCCCACTTTGAAGGCAATCCCAACCAGGTTGTCACCCGATTGGACCGTGTAAGTGGTAGGTTTATGACGCAAATTGATGGAAAACTGCCTGCCTTCCAGCCAAATTGCATTCAAACTCTCCGGTGAGTCCATGGTTTCGATTTCTCGATTTCCAATTGTGGACACCCATTGTTGCAGATAGGCATTGAACTGTTCTGTATCAACCTTCAAATATGGCTGTCCCTTCGGGTCATCCAGAAGGATCCATTTTATGACCATCTCCTGTGGAAGATCCCAGGTTATGCGTTCATCTTGAATTACATCATAAGCGTACATGTGCAATGGAGTCCGGTAAACAGCATTGATTCGTTCCAAATCAGCCGATAAATCGGTATTTTGAGCGGGAATCTCAAGCGATTCCAACTGGAGGTACCCCTCCTTAAGCACATCCTGTGGATTGGCTGCAATTTTAGCAATGGCTGCACGTATATCAATCCCTTTGCCCGGGATGGCTTCCTGAATGATCCATTGCCCCAGTTCATTTTTCACAAGCTGTGCATCCCGTGGAGAATGCCCTGCATTTGCAGAAAGATCCGTTAGCACATCTTCTGCCAACTGCCGATTAAATTGAACGACAGGTTGTATTTCAACTTCGCGCTTGAGAAACAAAAGGACAAGATCGCGTAAACCACCCTGATCGCGACCAAAATCATAAGCCTGTTGAGCTGTAGCACCCGGATCAATCCACAAACCAACATTATTGGGAGAAACTGTCCAGTTGGTTGTCCCATCATTGACGACAAAGTGCGGCGCCTGATTCCAAAATGCGTCGATCTTTGCACCGGCTTCGCTCAACCTTACATTTCCCAGTTTTACAGGTCCTACCTGCACACCCGGAAGGATTCGTTCGGTCTGGTTGAAATAGATCGCCCCCAGCGACAAAGCGGCCAGGGGAATTAAGAACAAAAAGGCTAAAACGCCAACTACCCAAAGAAAAAAAGTGCTTTTCATCTTTTTAGACGCTCGAGATGAGATCTGAATTATTTGGGTTAAGTGGCGCGACAGTGATACATCCTACCTCGTGCCCATCTACCAACACCGGGGTTATTTTGCGGACAAGAGGCAGATTCTCAGGCCTATTGTTGAAGACCAGGATTTCCGGGTAATGGTGTCGAACCTGACTGGACTCAAAGCTCTCTTCTTGCCAGTCAACTAGAATTTCATCTGCAATGAAATTAAGTAATTCTTCTTCGTCTCCAAAACATGGGATGCTTTCACTTAAAAGCTCGAATTCATACCCTGAAGTATTCAACTCCTGAATCAAGCTTTCAAGCTCGCTTGTGAGTCTAATCGCGTGCAATTTCGCCACAAATTGGTCACTAAATCTTTCCTTTAATATCACCATTTGCCATACCAAATCGGTTTCATTTGAAAAGATGGATGCGCCAAGAACTTTTGTTTCATTTTCAACCGGCATACCAATCCGGATCACTTCAAATAGCATGCTTGCTCCAATTTTGTTGGTGAATTTTTCCCATATTTATACTCTCGTTCCAATTCAGCGTGGACCACCGGGATAAAATAATTCGTCCCATCGCTTATAAGGCTTTAAAGTAATCCTATTTTGTCTTCTGTGACTATCAGACGATTGCTTCCATTAATCATAACCGCATTCAGACTGAATTTTTCTGCTATTTTTTATATTAATCAGCAAAAGGAATGCAATGCTGTTTCCTGAATTTTTGAATGTTCGGTCTTTTTACTGAACGAGCCAAATTTAAAGCACTGCGATGCTTTTATAATGAGTAGACGAAATAAACCGGCTTTCTGTTCCAGCGTCTTAAAATTTACGAATCACCACCCAGCCAAAGCGTATTTCCATCGCTCCATAACTGGATTGTGCCTTTCTGCCAGGTACTGACGCCAAACGTGTCATTCTGCTGGTGATGGATGGTCGTTAATGTCCGGAAATCCTGCCACCGCTCGAGATTCTGTTCCCCAAGAGGAAGGACAACCACCGCTCCAGCCAACGGGTTGATGGAATCCCATTCCTGTGGATCGTCTCCACCAAAGAACACGCGAAGTTTGCCATACTCCAGCAGTAAAATTGTATCTTTCTCACCCTGAACCACCTTTGTCAATCGAATGCCATCCCCAAGGTCGATCACAACACCCAGATCCAGTTCCGCGCTGGAGATTTCTTCCTCCATTAAAAACGTTGCAATCTGGTTTGTGATGCTGGTGTGTGGATCTTCAACAGCCCATAAAAACAAGTGAACCGGAAAGCGTTTAATCACCAATGGAAAAGCCTGATTTTGATCCCGGTCCATGTTACTAAAAATCGCTAAATCCAAATGGCGGTCTACAGCCGGTATGTATTTATTTAGAGCGACACTCAGGGAATTTGCCCCGCTTCCGCCATTGATAAGGATTCTTTTCCCGGAAGGAGTCTGGATTAAAACCGCGCCCTGGTTGGGTTCCGGAAATATGACAACCCTCAACCGTCCAGATGTTTGGGACAAAACCACATTCCAGATGAGTAATGTGACCGTTAAAAACCCCATACTCATGAAAACCAATTTGCGTGGGCCGGAAAGATCCGGAAGGAGTTTGTTTGGAAGGGTAAAAAGGAATAACAATAGGTAAAAAATCAGGACAAAAAACGGACTGATTTTGCCGATTGTTATTTCTCCAAAGGAAATGTTTGCCAAAAGATCGACAAGACGAATGGTATAGACCAGTGGCAGCCAGGCAAGATAGGCAAGTATTTGCCCGAGTGGATGAAAAATAAAGCTTGCCAGGACTGCCAACCCTCCAATCATCATTACCAGGGGCTGAACCGGTAGTATTAATGGGTTGGCAATGATTGAGGAAATGGAAATTTGTTCAAACTGAAAAATAATGACAGGCAATGTGGTTATCTGGGCAGCCAGAGTAAACAAAAAATATTCGCTAACCGGCCCCTTAATTCTGTTTACAACCGGTTCTGGGAACCATTTTCCAGCCAGGTTTTCAAACCAGACTCCCAATCTATCCGCATATAAAACCAGCCCTAAGGTTGCCATGACTGAAAGTTGAAAGCCAGTATCCCAGAGATAAAGCGGGTTAAATAGACACATTACGGCAACAGTCAGCGTTAAAGTAAATGGACCTGCTTGCTTTCTTCCAATAAGATGCGCACTCATTGCCAGGCCACTCATCAGGGCTGCCCTAACAACCGGGGGAGATGCCCCAACCATGATGGCATAGAAGCTGATCGTTAAAATGGAAAGCAGACCAGCCCACCAGATGGACAGACTTTTTCGAAATCCACCCAACACCAGCCCTGCCAGAAGTGTCATATTGAAACCGGAAATGGCAATGATATGTGCTGTACCCGTGTCCTGAAAAGCCTTCTCCAGGTCGTAAGGGATGTCATTTTCGATTCCCAACAAAACACCAGCTAACAAGCCTGCCTCCGGCTGAGGCAGGAACTGGTTAATGCTTTGATAGGCTGTCTGCCGAATCCTGAATATTTTATCCTTCAACCAATTGCCTTGTCGCGATTCAATTCGCTGTAAGTATGGGTATTCCATTAAGGAATTTATCCCGCGCGTGGAAAGATAGAAGCGATAAGAGAAATTTTCATCCTCGGGTGGATCCGACAACGCACCAAATGCGCTTACGCGGTCACCATAATTCCAATCCGCAGGCTGTGAACGCATGATCGTTTTACCTTTGACCGCTCTCGCCTGACCTGTAACTGTTTCAATAGATTGAGCACAAATGACCAATTGAATGCTGTTTTCTTTGCGTTGCGGATCATCACAAATGATGCCTTCAATTTCCACTTTTCCGCTCTGATTGTAAAAAGCCAGGTCAGATGGCTCTGGCGGCAACATGGAATTCTTATAACGCAATCCTCCGGCAATAAAGAATACCGCCAGCAGGAAGAATGCTAGCGGTAATTTCATCCTCAGGTTTACGTACTTTCCCCACTTGTGTCCGAAGCACAGTTCCACAACCAATCCAATAACCGCAACGAGCAGGCATACTTTCCAGACCACAATATCTGCGTTAATATATTGCGCAAAAAAGATTCCTGCGATGAATGAAATAGACAGCCAAAACAATGGGATGCGACGCATAATGTATTTGACGATTATTGGAATGTGTTAAAACAGAGAAAAAATAATAAAATTCAACTATAAAGCTGGCTTAGTTTTCAGAATCCTGTGTTTCTTCAACGTCTTCAGCTTCATGATCTTCATTTCGAAACTCAAGCAATTGGATATCCCTGGTGACTACCTTTGTGAAATATCGCGTCTCTCCCTGATTTTCGTAACGATCCGTTCTCAGCCTTCCCTCAACAAAGACCAATTGACCTTTGTGTGCATATTTTTGGCAAAATTCAGCTTTTGATCCCCAAGTTTCGACCTGGAACCAATCCGTTTCGTGCTGAACAACACCATCTTCCCCTCTCCAACGCCGATCCACAGCCAGCGAAAAAGTGGTAATTATTTTTCCTTTTGATACAGTGCGAGTCTCCGGATCTTTACCCAAACGGCCAATAAGTTGAACTCGATTCAATGACGCCATAGCAACCTCCGTGAAAACAATTATGGTATATTAAGAATGTGGAACGATGGATTTGAGGGGCTGCAGTGATCACGTTTCTTTCCCTCACAAGATCAATTTCGGTTTTCACTGCAATTCATAAGATAAATTTAGTTTAAAATAGAATCATTCCCTGTCAAGCATTTTTTGGGAATAAAATGGAGTATTCATGTTTATTGCAATTGAAGGCGTCATAGGTGTCGGTAAAACCACCCTGGCTCGCTTATTACAACCTTCCTTTGATGCAAATGTATTGCTGGAGGTCTTTGAAGAAAACCCTTTCTTGAGCAACTTTTATGGGGACCGGGCTTTGTATGCTTTCCAAACGCAAATGTTCTTCCTGCTTTCCCGTTACCGCCAGCAAAACATCGCCGTTCCACACCTATTACAAAGCGGAAAACATTTGATCAGCGACTATACCTTTGCAAAAGATTCCCTGTTCGCGCGCATCAACATGAAAGGCGATGAACTGGATATGTACTATAAACTGCATGAAGCGCTGGCCGAGAAAATTCCAGTGCCGGATTTGATTGTTTATTTAAGGGCAGAGACCCTGACTCTGATGCAGCGAATTGCCATGCGTGACCGCCCTTATGAACGCACGATGGAACAAAACTATATTCAAGAGTTGAATGAAGCATACGATGATTTTTTTATTAATCAAAAGCATTCGATGCCCATTTTGACAGTTGACAGCAACAGTATTGACTTTGTCCGCAACCCGAATGATTTGGAATGGATTGAAAATCGGATTCGTCAGACTTTGCTGTTACCTCCTTACCAACCAGAATTACCTTTGTAAGATTGTTCAAAAGGGAAAAAATATGCGAATTACCCGCGATACACTCCTAAAAGCCGCCCGAACCGCCGTCCAACAACGAACCATGCGGGACCATCACATTGTTTGTGTCTATTTGACCGGATCATTGATTGATGACTTACCACTCCTGGGAGGTACTGCGGATATCGATCTCATCTTTGTTCACGACCACGCCCCAAATGAATCCCGTGAAATCATTCGTCTGACACCCGATGTGCACCTGGATCTTGCCCATCATGATCAAAATATTTATAACCAGCCCCGCGAATTACGTTTGAATCCCTGGGTTGGTTCCTATATGGTCAAAGATCCCATTGTTTTGCATGGTACCCAACACTGGTTTGAATATGTACAGGCGACTGTATTTTCAAAATTCTATCAACCGGAATTTGTCATTGGCAGATCTCAGCCCCTGATTGAGAAAGCCCGCCAAACATGGTTGGATTTTCAATTGGATCCCGCAGATCCGGATCCTACCCGCATCTGGATGTATTTACAAGCAATCGAAAATGCTGCGAATGCCCTGGCGATCCTGAATGGTCCTCCATTAACAGAAAGGCGATTTCTATTACAATACCCTGAACGGGTGGAAGAATTAGGGTATCCCGGTATGTCTTCCGGACTGGCCGATCTTTTAGGAAAGACGTTACCTGAATTTTCCGATTTTAAGGAGTGGCAAAACCAATGGCAGGAAAGTCTCCATTTAGTTGGTAAAAGTGAAAATTGCCCAATTGCCCTTAACCCTATTCGCTTTGGTTACTATACCCGTGCGGTAGAGGCTTTGGCGAATGATCGCATGGACGCTGCTCTCTGGATTGTTCTAAGAACCTGGACGCAAGCTCTACTCTGTCTTCCGGATGAAAAAGAAGCACATACGCACTGGCAGGAGAAGCTTACCCAAATTGGGATGCAGGGAGATTCATTCCAGGAACGGCTGAATAGCCTGGATCTCTATTTGGACCAGGTGGAGGAAATTATTGAAAAATGGGCTCAGCATAACGGACTGGATCTTAGTTCTCCCATAGAAGCTGTTTAGACCTGTGGATAAATCCATTTAATGTGTGGATAACTCAACTTTGCTGTGGATAAAAAACGATATTTTCAAAAAAAAAATTCGTTAAATTTTGATAAAACCGGTAAATACAGACAAGGATTTGATATTTAACCCCTATATTGCGTTCCCCTTTTTTGAACAAATTTTTTTGTCAATAAGTTTCAAAAGATTTCTCGAATTATACAATTCAGACAGGGATAAAAAAACCTGAAAATAACAGCATATATGGGGTATAAGGATTATAAATGCACTGTATATAGGTTGTTTTGGAAAATCAAAGAGACTTCTCCACTTTTCCACAGTCCCTACTACTAATACGGTTAACTAACTATCCATTAATGGGGAAATAGAATGATCGAAAGCTAATTAAAAATAAGGGGAAACATGGAATATTTTCGAGTTTCATCTTAACGCTATGTTTCTTTTTAACAAATCTTAAATTTAATAAACCTTAAATACTGGTTTCCAGAATTATTGTGTTGCTTTTTTCTTACCAATTCTTGAGATTAAATATGATTCTCTACTCTTCTACCAGCCACTTACAGGCTTATGTGAGTTCTTGTTTTTTTAGTTGTATTCTTGTACAATTTATATTGATAATGTTACAAAAATTCCCATTTTTATTGTTTTCTATATCTATTTTTTGATCTTTGTATTCGCAGAAAGGGAATTAACAAGGGAGAGAGAGAATGGATATCATCAAAGTGAAAGCAAATTCCCGCACAGCGGCTGTTGCGGGTGCTATTGCGGGGGTAGTCCGAGAACATAATAGGGCTGAGGTTCAGGCGATCGGTGCCGGAGCGATCAACCAGGCAGTCAAAGCTTTGGTTCTGGCCAGAGGCTATTTGGCCGAAGACGGAATCATCGTCGTTTGTATTCCTGAATTTATTGATGTAGATATTGAAGGAAAGATTCGTACTGCAATCCGATTGACGGTTGAACCAAGATAATTAATCAGTTGCTTCGATTACTTCCATTGGATTGAAGATCACTTCTTCTTTGCCTGTTAGTTTTTCCTGAACCTTTTGTAAAATAAGGTTGAGATGGCGGGGGTGCGCAACAAAATCAAGATCATCTGCCGGTACAGATAGGACCGGGCAGAATGTAAAATTGGCAATCCAACGTTCGTAGAGCGAATTGAGTTGTGAAAGGTAATCAGATTCAATGGTCTTCTCATAATCACGATTACGTATCTTGATGCGTGTAAGTAAAGTTTTTTCAGAAGCTCTTAAATAAATGACAAGATCCGGTGGGGGAAGAAAATCCGCCAGAGTCTGGTAAAGTGAATAATAGGTTTGATAATCCCGTTGGCTCATTTTCCCTTGCAGAAATAAGTTTCGGGCAAAAATTTCTGCATCTTCATAGATACTGCGATCCTGGATGACTGAGCCATTAAAATGGATCAATTCCTGATGAATTCTTAATCGATGGGTTAGAAAAAATATTTGAGAATGAAAACTCCAGGCATTCATGTTTGCATAAAAATCCGATAGGTAGGGGTTCTCAGTTACCGGTTCATAAAAAGGTTCCCAATCCATATGCTGACAGATTTTCTCCACCAGGGTTGATTTTCCCACACCAATATTGCCAGCCACCGCAATAAATTTTTTCATCAAACTTCTCCACCAAGACTTTTTTCTTTATTAAACATTAAAAAAGGAATTAAAGGAAATGATTTGAGGTCCAGGAGAGAGAGAACTAGCTAAAATCCACCTGGGCTTTTTGTTAATCAAACCTTAATTGTGTTCCGTTCTTCTTCAACCACAAGCGCATTTTACGAAAATCCGGCAATATATTTTCCACTTGGTCCCAGAACTGCTGGCTGTGGTTGTGGACACGCGTATGTACCAATTCATGAATAATTACATAATCGATAACTTCAACGGGAGCCATGACTAGCCGCCAGGTAAAGCTGATGGATCCATTGGTGCTGCAAGATCCCCAGCGCGTCCTGGCTGAGGTGATATTGATTTTTTTGTAAGCAAAGCCATATTTTTGAGCATAAAAAGCTGTTCGATCTGTTAATAGTGAACGTGCCTGATTTTTGTACCATTTTTCCAAAATCGATTTTGCCCTGGGAAGATGGTCTCTTTTTAAAAGAAAACGATGATCAAATTGCAAAATTATTTTTTGATTTGAAACAAAAATCAATGGAAATTGCTGACCCAGATACCAGAATTTTTCATCTTCTTCAAAGCGATGAATTGGGGGTTGAAGAGGATTTTTTTTGATTTTTTCGAGTGTTTCTGTAATCCAATCCGATTTTTCATTTACAAAATTCATGATTTGGCGTTGACTGGTTCGTAAAGGTGCGCGAACGATGACTTTTCCGCTGTGTTGAACAATAATCGCGATTGATTTCCTGTGGGTGCGAATAATCTCATCAATTTGTGTAGAGGACATGCGTCATATTGTAACATTGGAGGGAAATTAATAAGAAATAAGTTGTAGTAAAACAATCAAATAATCTTAATTTGAGAAATTCTCCATATCTGGAAAAGATTCCAAGTTTATTTTATTTTCTAACTGAATTAATCCCTCATATACATTTCAACCTTATAAGCAATAATGCCCATAGTCATTTTTACTGAAATCATCGATAATCAACAAATCTTGATTATTTTGATAATAGACCACTAATTTTGGAGATTATTTAAACTTATGGATGGATCAATTTGGGTAGCCTTTGTAACCGGTTTAACAGCAGGAGGATTAAGTTGTATGGCTGTGCAAGGAGGGTTGGTAACCAGCTCTTTAGCCGGACAGATCGAAAATGAGATCGCCAAACCAAAAGGGAAAAAGCAATCAAAAGTGCCTCAAAAACCATCGATTCGTTTTGTGAAACCGATCATCCTGTTTTTGATTTCAAAACTGGTTGCTTACACCTTTTTAGGTTTCTTACTGGGGTCAATCGGTTCGGTTTTGTCATTAACTCCGACGGTTCGCGGAATCCTTCAAATAGCAATTGCGCTTTTTATGCTTGGAAATGCCTTGCGACTTTTAAATGTTCACCCAATTTTTCGATATTTCAGCTTTGAACCCCCAGCCAGCATCCGTCGGATGATTCGACAAAAATCAAAAAATCAGGAGAACATCTTTTCACCCATACTGATGGGATTCCTGACCCTCCTAATTCCATGTGGTGTGACCCAATCGATGATGGCTCTGGCAATCAGTAGCGGGAGTGCCTTGACCGGTGGATTGCTCATGTTTGCTTTTACGCTGGGTGCCAGCCCGGTTTTTTTCCTGTTAACCTATTTGGCAACCAAACTGGGTACATTAACTGAAAAATACTTCACCCGACTGGTGGCAGTTGCACTGGTCGTTTTTGGATTGATTGCTTTTGATACCGGTTTAAATCTGGTAGGCTTTCCGTTTACAATCAGCCGCTTTACGCAGCAAGTTCGAGGAGATCAAAGCACTGTTCAAGCCAGTACAGGAGTCTTAGGCAGTCAAACACAAAATATTCCCACACTGGCACCTCAGAATACCGGCAATGATGTCTATATTCAAGTGCAAGACCAGGGTTATTACCCCTATAAATCCATCGCAAAAGCTGATCAAACGGTTAATTTGCATCTGGTTACCGATGGAGTTTATTCCTGCTCACGTGCTTTTGTAATACCTTCCCTGGATATTTCAAAAATTCTGAGTGCAACCGGTGAAGAAATTGTTGAAATTCCACCACAAAAGGCTGGAACGGAACTGTACTATTCCTGTTCGATGGGTATGTATAGTGGCATGATTGTATTTGAATAGGATTCCCGAGGGAAATCATGAAAATAGAGACCTTTATTGTCAGCGATATGCACTGCCCAGCCTGTGTTATGCGATTGGAAGCGCTGGAAGATGAATTGGCAGGCGTCAAACGCATCACTGCCAATTATAAAAAACAAAATATGATTGTTGAATTTGACGAAATGCAGATTACATCATTGGAAATTAAGGATGCGGTCACAGAGATCGGTTACACAATCGCATAAAAACTATTCAGTTGAAAAAATAAAAAAACACGATCCAAATCGGATCGTGTTTTGCTGTGCCCCGGGCAGAACTCGAATCTGCAACCATCTGCTCCGCAAGCAGGTACTCTGTCCAATTGAGCTACCGGGGCATAAAACTAACTATAATAAGCGCTAAATTTATACACCATTTCAAAAATCTCGTCAAGGATGGGTTAGTCCAATGGGTTAGTCCAAAGAAGTCTTATTCCTCCAGGTTAGTACATTGGAAACGATTGATCAGATGTGTCCGTATTTCTTGCGGGAGAGGGATTTCTTCCTGCAGGTCCTGCCAGGTTTCACAAATCTGAGCAGGGGAATTGGTCAAAATAGAAGCTTGCAAGCTAATTTCGGTTGCGAGATCCCATTCACCCTGGTGGGCAGCAGCCTGGATGAAGGGAATGTATTCAGAGGAGGCATAGGCACGCTGGCCAGCATCCATAGCATGGTTATATAAGCTTAGGGCAGTAGACCAATCTTTTTGCTGAGCGGCGGCATCGCCTTTTTGGTAAAAATAGCACCACCAGTCATGGCTTGGTTCATTTTTTAATACGTCAGATCCAGGGTTTATCCTCTCAAATGAAATCCGGGAAAGGTCAGAAAGGGGTAGCGCAGCAGGAACAAATGGGTCAAGATCGGGGTTAAAAATATCTTCCTCATCCAGTACCCAGACACACAACGAAATATCTGGTTCATATTGAAAGACGATGCTTTGTGGTTTATGCCATTGAAAAAATAAATGGGCACTGGAAAAATTCTTTGTATCTTTTTCTTCTTCAACTGCTGTCCGGTAAAGGTCCACATACCAATAAGGGACATAAGCTGGATTATCGTAGTTCCCGTATAACAAATTTATTGCTGAGGAAGTTGCCCAATTGCCCAAGCCAAGTGCGAGGGCTCCATTCCCTAAAAAGGCAGTGTTCTCTGCTACCGAAGGTGCACGCCAGAGAAGCTGCCAGAAAAGACGCTCCTGCTTTTCCCAGGAGTGCCGGTATTGGTTAGCTAATCGAAATTGGAAACCAACCGAGAGGACGATTAATAATGACAGAAACAAAACTTTGAATCTTTGCGAGCGGAATAGATACCAGACAGCAGAAGTGATCAGAATAGCAGCTCCTGGCATGGCTGCCATGGCAAAACGATCGCTGGAAGTTACTTTTGGTGTAAAGTAACTTCCCTTCAGAATACCCGGTAAAATTCCCCCCAAAAAGAATAGGATGCCAAAGATCACAAAATACCAACCAGGACTGATTGGATCCTGACTTAAGCGGGCCCCATACCGCCAAAGCAGAAAAGAAACCACTATTAACAGAACTATTACAATTAGCCAACCGGCAAAATCTGCATTTTTACCGATAACAAAAGTGGAAGGTTCAATTGCTTGATACCAGACCCCCCCTATGCCTTCCATCAAACTTTGCGTTGTCATTGAAATAATTTTGAAAATAGTATTGATCGGATCTTTAAATAAATTGATGAGCATAATCGGACTGTTGCGATCGCCAGTAGGTGGTGTAGGCATCAAAATCAAGCGCCAGACGAGATATCCAATAAAAACAATAAGCCAGGGCGTCTCATGCTGAATGGTTTTTTGAAAGCGTTTCTTTTCATTCTGAAATACAATCCACAAAGCGAATGGGCGTAAAATCTCCAGACCAAGATAGAATTCCTTTGCATAAATCTGAATGGAAAAAACGAGTAAGCCAATTAATACAAAAACTGTCCAATATTTTTGGTATTGAGCAGCAAGAATCATTAAATAAAAGGATAACGCCCAAAGCGCGAATGAGATCCAGTGTGTACTGAAAGTTAATGCTGAAGCCTGTTGATCAAACAGAGGATAGACAGTGAATAAAAGTATTGCCAAACCTGTCTGGAGTTGATGGTTTGGAAACATCCTGCGTAAACCCAGCCAAAGGAAAATAGAGGTCAGTGCGTGCCATGCGAGAGACCAAAGCTGCCACTTGGCGGGGTCTACACCACAAACCCAGAAACCCATCAGCCATAACGGGCTTATTAAAGGCCTTCCGACCCAAAAAGTATAAGAACCAAGGCGGGCAGGACCACCCATGGCGTAGGCCTCCAGAATGATCCAATCGTCCAGATACCAGCCAAGTTTGCCTGCCTGGACGGCGTAACTTATTCCGAGTAAAAACAGGACCAGGCCAGGGACAATTATTGATTTCCAATTCGATTTCACCCAATGCATCGGTCTTCAACCCCATGGTCGTTGAAATGTTTGTTATTCTAAAATAATAAAATCAATTTTACCCCATAATAGACCAAAAATCTTTGCACTCATAACCATTGAGGCCGAGAGCGCTCCAAACAAACCGACCCGAAAAGGCTCCTCTGGAGTAATTGCGCTAGGAAAATCGATGAAGAAACCTTCGTTGTCTCAATCTTCCTGGTTTTTATATATAATTTAAAAAAGAGGTGTGACATGACAAATAAACGAGATGTTTTAATCGACCTAGTGCACAATAACGCAACCTCCGGATATATTCCGGCAGCGTTTTTTATGCATTTCGACGAAGCACATCATCAGGGGCAGTCTGCGGTCGACAAACATATGGAATACTTCCATTATACGGACATGGATTTCGTCAAAATTCAATATGAACAACTTTTGCCGATTTCTACCCCGATCCGACGCGCGGAAGATTGGGCGAAGTTACAGCTTGTTCCGGAACGATTCTTCGAACCGTCTTTTCGCGTAGCAGAAGGGCTGGTTAAGGCTGCCGGTCAGGAAGCCCTGGTAATCATGACGCTTTATTCGCCTTTAATGCAGGCAGTTCGCCAGGCAAACGCCGAAACTTTTGCAAATCATCTATGCGAAAAACCGGATGCTGTCGCAAAAGGCCTGGCGATTATGACTGAAAATGTACTCCGGTTGGTACGTGCTTGCAAGCGTGTTGGTGTGGATGGTTTTTACGTATCAACCCAAGGTGGCGAAACCACCCGCTTCAAAGATAAAAAGTTCTTCACGAACTATATCAAGCCAACCGATCTGGCTGTTTGGGACGAAGTGAAATCCTGTCGTTTTAATATTTTGCATGTTTGCGACTACGTGGGCGGATACGATGACCTGACACCATTTCTGGACTACCCCGGGCATGTCGTCAACTGCAGCTTGAAACTGGGCGATGGGATGCTGGA
>PHBS01000049.1 GCA_002841995.1 Chloroflexi bacterium HGW-Chloroflexi-8 | reverse complement strand
GGAGAAACCAACCTCGTGTTGTTATCAGATGTCATCACCCTACCTCAGTGGTTTCCTTACAAATTCGCTTTCAGTTTTGGTGATGTTTTTATCGCTATTGGTACAGTTATTTTGTTATGGTCACTGAGTAGTGACAAGGAGATTCAAAAATGAGACCCTTAACACCTTCACTTTCAATAACTCCGTTAGGTTCAGCAGTAACTTATGATCCACAATCTGCCGTAAAAGTTGAACTTGGACGTTTAATCCATGCCGCTATCATTAACAAACGCTTTTGCCAAAAATTACTAACGAATCCACTGGGTTCTATTGAAGACGGCTATTGCGGCGAAAGTTTCCACTTTCCGGTCGAGTTTTTAGAACGGATTCAAGCAGTCCGTGCTGAAACATTGGAAGCATTTTCTGTTCAATTACTGCAAATTGTCAATTCTCCGAGAATCACAGAAAAAGCAGTCGTTCGTTATCAATAAAAAAGCCTTTATCGGAATCATTCAATGAACGATTATTTTTTCAATTCCAATCCAGGAACAGCAGGTCAGAGACTCGATGAATTGGAGCCATCTTATTTTCAATTCCCCAACATCCTGATCCCGATTGCTCCAGACCAACAGAACCAGGTTTTTGGTTTCTTTGTGCTGGAAAATCGCGAGCTGCCAGAGAGTGGGCAAAAATATCTCAATCAAATTACAGGGACGCCATTCAAAGCAGGCCTGGCAGGCGTAACTGTTTATTCTGCCCCATTCCAACCTGCATTAGAAGAAAATTATACGCGGGCACTGATCATGCTTGCAAATTCAATTGATCGCTGTGATATGAGCGGACACAGTCATTTAACTTCCCTGTGGGCTCAACGACTGGCACGTCGAATGGGTTTGCCAGATCAAGAAATCAAAGATATTTGCTTAGCAGGCAAATTACACGATATCGGTAAATCCGTCGTTTCGTTAGAACTGCTAACCAAACCTGGACCGCTGGATGAATGTGAGTGGGAGGTTATTAAACGCCACCCCGGTTATAGCGCAGTGCTGATGGAACCTTCTAAAAACCTTGAAAGACTACGTCCCATGGTACGATGGCACCATGAACACTACGATGGTAGTGGTTATCCAAATGGTTTGTCAGGTGAGGATATACCCTTAGGGGGGCGAATCCTGGCTGTAGTAGATGCTTATTCCACAATGATCAGCGGGCGAGCCTATCGCAATCCTATTAGTTCATCGGATGCACTTGCCGAACTAAAGCATTGCCGTGGGACGCAATTCGACCCCAAGCTGGTGGATTATCTTGCTGCCTGCCTGAATAATTAATAATATCGGTAATGACATTTGGCTCATTACCCTTATCAATCCCATAAAATCCTTCTTAGGCTATTCTTTAGCTTCAAAACGATTTTCCCGGGAACTTTCCCAATGTAAAACCAGATCATTTGGTAAGAAATGATACTAAACTTGGTTAATTCGTTGGTTTTTTTTGTTATTCCTCAAACATTAATTCGCCCAGGATCTCATCATGTAAAAGGGCGTTGCTGGCCAATACACTCCGCTGATAAAGCGAAAAAGGGGATCCATCCACAAGCGTGATATTTCCGCCAGATTCTTTTAAAATCAGTGCACCGGCAGCAAGGTCCCACGGTTCAAGATCTAATTCCCAGAATCCATCCAAAATCCCTGCAGCAACATTACAAAGATCCAGGGCTGCTGCTCCATCACAACGCAAGGAGACAACTTTCCGGATTAATCGCGCCCACTGCCTGGAATTATTGTCCGAATGACTCCATGCATAATAAGGAAATCCGGATGCTAATAATGCTTTGCCTAACAACCTGGTTTTAGATACCTGGATACGCTCGTTATTTAAATATGCTCCCAATCCTTGTTCTGCGGTAAAAAGTTGATTTAAAATTGGGGCATAAACAACCCCAAGAACCACCTGGTTGTCCTTCTCGAGCGCAATAGAAACCGCAAAAAAAGGATATCCATGAGCGAAGTTGGTGGTTCCATCGAGTGGATCAATGATCCAGCGTTCAGATTGAACTTCTTCTGTTAAAGAGACTGTTTCTTCAGATAATGCGGGTATTTCCGGAAACGCTGATTTTAAGGATTCCAAAATCAAACTTTCCGATTGAAGATCCAGTTCGGTAACCAGATTTGTGGGAGATTTTTCGCGAATTTCCAGATCGGTACGGAATCGTTTTTTTAACAATTCCCCCGCTTGAAGCGCCGCATTTATCGCGGCTTCCATTTTTGTCGGCATGCGCGCTAATCCATAAAGGCTCCGCCATTAACATTAATGGCTTCACCGGTAATAAAATCTGATGCAGAAGAAGCCAGAAATAAAATGACAGATGCAACATCTTCAGCTGTTTCAAGACGTCTTAACGGGGTATCCGCAATATAAAGTTCCTTTACTCTCTCGACCGAAATCCCACGCAAGCTCGCTTCCCATTCGAGTTCACGTTCCTGCATACTGGTTGCAACATAGCCCGGGCAAACAGAATTTGCAGTTATTCCTAATTCAGCCAATTCACCTGCAATAGCCTGGGTAAACCCAAGTACCGCGAATTTGGAAGCAACATAATGCGCTAAAAATGGGGCATTCCCCCTTTTGGCTGCCATGGAAGCCACATTAATAATTTTTCCTCTTAAGCCTGAAACAGGATCTGGCGTTTGCTTTTCCATTACACTGACGGCTGCTTGTGTTCCAAAAAAAGCACCTTTCGCATTCACATCCATATTGAAATCCCAATCGGCTTCGGTGAGAGCTGTGAGACGATTCATGCTGCTTACCCCGGCATTGTTTACCCAGCCATCCAATCGACCCCGTTCCATTTGCACCAGATCTGCCAGGGCGATGCAATCCGATTTTTTGGTTACATCCAACTGATGACCAGTTGCAGACCCACCCAAACCTGTGATTTCCAAAACGGTTTTTTGGGCTAATTTAAGATTAAGATCAGATACAAAAACAGTTGCACCTGATTTCGCTAAAGCTAGCGCCGTTGCCCGACCAATTCCAGATCCGGCACCGGTCACTACAAAATTTTTTCCTTTTAAATCAGTATTCATAATTGAATTCCCTTTCAAAAATTATTGTTCAACCCTATTCATCACACGCATTAATACGAGAGTCATCAGGATAATCACAATCAGCAAGATAAACGCCATTGCCGAACTTTTTCCAATATCCAGCGCCACAAAAAATACTTTATAAATGTAATAACTGATCGTTTCGGTGGATATTCCAGGCCCACCTCTCGTCAGAATATATACCAGGTCATAGGTCTTCAATGCCGAAATCATACGAATGATGGTTGCCACAAGAATTGTTGGAGTCATCAAAGGTACTGTGATATAGAGAAATTTTTGCCAGGCATTGGCACCATCGATCATGGCTACCTCGAAAATTTCATCTGGCAAACTCGTAAGACCAGCTAACAGCACCAGTATGATAAACGCTGTCTCATGCCAAACATCCACAATAATGATGGTAAAAAATGCCAAAACCGGACTTGCCAACCATGTGGGTTGCGGTAACCCAACTAAACTTAACATGTAGTTGATGATCCCTAAATCCGGATGAAGTAGAAGCCTCCAGATTAAGCCAACGGTGATTGGTGGCATCAACATGGGAATTAATAATATAAATAAGTAAACATTTCGTAATTTTATTTGCTTATTATGTAATAGAAGTGCGAGTCCAAAACCAACACAAATCTCCAGAACCACCACGCTTGCGGTTAGTAAAACCGTGTTTTTGGCAGAATTAATTAGCAGTGGGTCTTTTAAAACATCTGGATAATTGGAAAAATTAAATGGCCCAATCCCACCCTGGCTTAAAATCCAATCATGAACGCTTACATACAACGCATATAACAATGGAAACAAAACGACAACCCAGATTCCAATAAATGCAGGGCTCACTAATCTTTTTGCCGTTTTTCGATCGTGAGAGGGAAGACTATTGAAGAAAATGTTGTTGGCCATAAACCTACTTATAAGATTTCAAATTGGTTCCCCATTCAATAAAAGAATGGGGAACCCGGGGAAAGAATGGATTATTTATCTCTCAGATTTTCACATTCGGTGATCAACTCTTGAATTGCGGCTTCAGAAGTCATGCTGCCTGCAATGGTCTCTGAGATTACTCGCCCTAAAACCTCAACGATTTGCGGAGCGCGAGATTGCATTGGGAACATAATCGAATCGCCAACAATTTTTTCGACGTCACTGTAATGAGGATATTTGGCGAGAACATCTTTATCCTGGAAAACGTCAGAGCGGGTAGGCGCACCACCTAATAATGCGCGTTCTTTTGCAATTTCAAATGATTCTACCCATTCGATAAATGCCCATGCTGCATCCGGATTTGCAGATGAGTTCGGGATCGCCCATCCCCATCCACCCAGCAAACCAGCCCCACCAGGTACAGCGGTAACCTTCATCTTGTCAACAACCTGGGATTGTTCCGGATCATTCAACACAGGAACCATCCAGTTGTAAGTAATATAGCTAAATGCATTCCCCTGAGCAACGGTTGCAAAGGCTTCGTCAAAACCATAAGAAGGAGCTCCGGGAGGGGCAGCATTCTTCATGGCATCTACATAGTAATTGAGTGCTTCCACACCAACTTTTTGGTCCAGTACAACATTACCTTCCACGTCGTAAAGCAGACCACCCATGCTATATAGATAGTTCAAGAACTCCATAGCGGTAGGATCAGGTCGCAAGCCCTGCATAGAAGCACCGTAAACATCCACTGTTCCATCGCCATTTGTGTCTCTGGTCATAAACTTGGCTAATTCAACATATTCCGGGATTGAAGTTGGAAGTGCCAGATCTTTTCCATATTTCGCTTTGTAGGCTTCTTGAACAGCAGGATCTGTAAAGATGTCATTACGGTAGACTAAAGCCATCGCATAATTATAAAAAGGTAGCATATAGGTCTTGCCCTGATATGTACCTACCATCTCAAGCATGGAGGGCAGGTAAACATCCATTTTTACCTTTTTGCTTGCTGCAATTTTATCATCCAGCGCCATTAACCAGCCGGCTCGATTAAATTCGGCCACCCAATAGTTGTCAACCACGATGAGGTCATAAGAGCCTTTTCCCGCACCGGCAGTGAGTTGAGGCACAAGTTTTTCATGCATCAAAGCATAGTTCAAAACTTCGATATTGACTTTAGCCCCGGTTTCTTCCTCAAACTTGCTGAGTTGAGCTTGAACATAATCTGTGTCGGGGACTCCTTCCATCATAACGTTGATCGTGACGCCCTGGAAAGGCTTATCCGATGTGGTGGCGGGTTGATCGGTCTTTGCACAGGCAGAAAGCACCATCGAAAAGATCACGACCAGTCCAAGAATAATTGATAGATTTTTTTTCATTTTTTTCTCCTCATTATTGAAACAAATCTTTATAAATCTCTACATTTGGAAAAAAGATTGACCAATCCACCTCCTTGCTTACTTAATAGACCCAAAGGTCAAATTTCTAACGAGCGACTTCTGGATAACATATGTGAGAACGATCACAGGTAGAATCGTTACTACTGTGGCTGCAGATACCGCCCCAATATTGACACCTTGTTGTGTCCACAAACTGGCAATAGCGACAGGTAAAGTGCGCGTATTTCGTCCAGTGAGGATTAATGCGAAAAGGAATTCATTCCAATTAAGAATAAAATTAAAAACACCGGCGGAAAGAAGACCGGGTAAAGCAACGGGAACAATTACCTTCCAAAGCGCTTGCGTTCTGGAACAACCCTCTATCATGGCTGCTTCTTCAATCTCCACAGGAATGCTTTGGAAAAAGCTGATCAGAATCCAAACCGTATATGGCAAATTAAAGGAAAGATACGCCAAAATAAGGCCGGGAAGCGTATCCCATAATTTAATCACATTCATGATCAGGAAAATGGGGATTACCAGCGCGATGGGCGGCAACATTTGAGTACTTAGCATACTTAATCGCAGCCAGGGATCACCCGTTCGAAACCTGGCAATAGAATATGCAGCCAATGAACCGATAATCAACGCCACGATGCTGGCTGAAGCGGAAATAATCAGACTATTCATGAAGTAATCCTGAAAAGGATACTTATCGAAAATCGTTAAATAATTATCGAATGTGGGTTTAAAAACCCAGACGGGTGGTATTTTATAAGCGATCAAACGATTAGCCAGGGATGTGCGAATTACCCAAAGAATAGGCAATAAGATTGATAGGGACGCGAATATCAAAATAATGTTTGAAACCAGTAAACCAAATTTTCTTTTTACCTTCGTAGTGGGCATATTACGATCCTTGGAAAAAAATCTTTTGTTACTCACTCAATCCTTCGATTGACGCCAGTTTGATAAAGTTGGGTTGATTGGTTAAATAAAGATCCCGATAAAGATGGAAGAGTTTCTGATACTTTTCGTGGCGATCAAGATCTGGAATTGTGGAAGGTTTCAGATGAATAAACTTTTCGATCTCCTCCCAATCCGAAAACTCACCCACACCCATACCAGCAACAAAAGCCGCGCCCAAGGAAGATCCGGGGTGATTTGCAACCTCTTCAAGAGGTAGACCAATCACATCCGATGTAACCTGCCGCCAAAGTTTGCTGCGTGCTCCACCATTAGCGACCCGTACGCGGCTTATATCAAATCCTGCTTCTTTTAGTACCTGAATATGGTGATAAAAACCATAAGAAATACCTTCTAAAATTGCATGATAGAGATGTGCGCGCGTATGTTGAAGCGATAATCCAAAGAAAATACCGCGTGCTAAAGGATCGAAAATAGGTGTTTTTTCTCCGATAAAGTAGGGTAAAAGAACTAATCCTTCTGAACCTGCAGGGATATTCCAGGCTTCAAGATCCAATGCGGGGTAGTCATTTCCTGCCCCAAATTGGTCACGGAACCATTTGATGATCGATCCACTGGAAGCCATGCAGCCATTGATCAGATACAGCCCTGGAATCACATGATAATCCAAAAACAGTGATTCATTGATCGCCAGGGAATCCAGTGAGTACAAAATATCACCGGCTCCACCCAGCTTTATTAATAAATCTCCGTTTTTCTTAACGCCAACGGAAAAGGCTGAGGCAACATGATCTGCGCTGCCCGCTACAACAGGTGTTCCTGTTTTCAACCCCGTTAAAGCTGCGGCCGAAGCTGACACGTTTCCGATTACATCACTGGGCAAATGAACCTCTGGCAGTTGATTGCGAGTTATTTTAGAAAGCTGCAATAACTGATCGTCCCAATCCTTTTTATGGATGTCATAAAGTCCGCTCTCCAAAGCCCAGTTTTGTTCCAGAGTGGCTTTCCCGGTCAGAAGAAAGTTAATGTAATCATAGGAACCCATAACCCACACGGCTTCTTTAAAAATATCGGGTTCATTTTTTGAGAGCCAGAGCAATTTCGGGCCAATGCTTTGTTGCGTAATCGCCGAGCCTGTACGTAAAAAGACATCTTTCTCATCCACCCAGGCTTTAAATTCATCAATTTCGATAAAAGTGCGGGCATCATTTTGTTGAATGCTAAGTCGCAATGGCTTTCCGTTTTTATCAACCAGTATGGTTGTAGGAACCATGCCACTGACGCCAATGCCGACAATATTGGCAGAATCGACATTTCCCAATTTCAGACACTCCGGAATTCCAACACAAACATTCTCCCACCATTCAAGAGGGTCTTCCTCTGCCCAATTCGATTGCAGGGATATGAGTGTGGCAGTCTTGTTGACTTCCGCGATAATGCCACCAGCATTATCAATCAACAGGATCTTTGTGCCTGTAGTGCCAATGTCTATACCTAGCAGATATTTATGGTTCATGCAATTTCCTTACGAAATTCTTTGACAGTCTTCATAAATGCTTTCACCCGATTCGGATCAACGGGATTCCAGGTTTTTCCATCAATTTTCAAGCTGGATCCGACAATTACCCCATCCGCCACGCTCAAGTATTGGCGAATATTTTCCTGTTTGGCCCCCGTGTTAAGCAGCACAGGTGTTTGGTCACCGACAGCTTCTTTGGCACTTTGAACCACAGAGAAATCGGGTTCTGAACCTGCCATGGGTCCTGCAATCAGAATTCCATCCACGAGGGTGGAAACTACAGCACTGCGTGCCCGTTGTGCTACATCCCGGGTCCCCAGCGGAGAAGCAAATTCCGGGGTGATATTGGCAAAAACACGGACATGATCAGCATCAATGCCGTGTCGATAACGGTAAAGAGCGGCTGCATCCGGCGCCCAAATACCCATGTCACTTTCATATACGCCGGTCACGACTTCTCGAATAAAAGTGCCACCCGTTGCTTTGCATATTGCCAGTGGCGCTTTGGGATCCCATAGAAAATCAACACCAAATGGCCGGTCTTTCGGACGCAATTCTGTTACGATACGGGTCATCATCGCAACAGCTTCAAAATCAGCGTGAAACGAGTAAGGGCGATCATCTTCATTACAGAAAAGGATTGCATCCACTCCGTTAGCTAATAAATGCTCAACATCTTTCCGTACAATTTCCAAGGCTCCTTCAACCCCAATGGATGGATTGTAACGTGGGGTTCCTGGAATCGCCGGGATATGTGCCATCGCGATTACTGGTTTTTCTACGCCAAATAAATCTTTCATAATTGTTGTCATTAATCCTCCAAAGCTCTACGCCAAAATTAACTCGAGTCCCTTCGCCTGAATTTGTGTCGCCAGGTGAGGATCGAGCTCTTTATCAGTAATAATTGTGTGTATTTCGGAAAGCGGAACAATAGCTGTAAAAGCAACTTGATTAAACTTGGATGAATCTGCAACCAGAACAACGCTTTTGGCACTCTTTACCATTGCTCTTTTAACAAGTGCATCTTCGATATTAAACTCAGATACACCTGTCTTTAGATCCACTGCTCCAGCCCCTAAAAAAAGCTTGTCAACAAAAAAATCTTCAAAAATACGTTCCGCCAAATGACCAACCATCGATAATTCACCGATCCTTAATATTCCCCCAGTCAGAATAAGGCGGATTCCAGGATGGTTGATTAATTCGTTCGCAATTTGTAGGCTGGGAGTAATCACGGTGAGATCCTGTTTATTTTGCAAATGGCGGGCAATCTCCAGCGTGGTTGTGCCAACATCCAGAGTAATACTGTCTCCATTTTGAATTAGATTTGCGGCAGCCTGACTGATCCGAATTTTGTTATCAAGATTTTCACTGGTTCGCAACATAAATGGAGGTTCGTAGCTCCGCCCCCTGCGACTGACCGCACCACCATGGACTCTTCTTAGCAATCCCTGGTTCTCGAGGATATCCAGGTCACGCCGAATGGTCATTTCGGAAACCTTAAATTCCTTAACCAGGTCAGAGACGGTAACCGCCCCCAGGTCCTCCAACAGATTAATGATCGTTTGATGTCGTTGATCTGAAATCATGACAAAATCCTGTTATTTAAGTGGTTTATGTTTATATACTATAATATTAATGTTCGAGTGTCAATAATCAAACATTACAAGATCAATCTTTTTATAATATTTGTTTCTGAATTTGTTTTTTTCAACAGATTTTTACCTGCTCAACTGGTGTTTTCCCGGTTTATTTCAGGATTATCTTCCGCATTTTATTTGGTGGATTCCGATTAATGAAATTAAAACAATACCCATCAAAGTAAATTCTTGTTATGATATGACTTAAGATTTGAGTGGTAAGACTTTTTTGGAGGTGTACGATGCAATATCGGGAATTAGGTCACACAGGCTGGAAAGTATCCTCTTTGAGTTTTGGATCCTGGGCAATTGGCGGGACATGGGGACCTGTCGACAAGGTAGAATCCTTGGCTGCCTTACACCGGGCAGTAGAAATGGGCGTCAATTTCTTTGACACTGCCGATGTATATGGCGACGGTCAAAGCGAAAGACTCCTGGCGCAACTGCGAAGGGAAAGCCGTGAAGTTATCTACGTTGCCACCAAAGCAGGGCGACGCCTGAATCCGCACATTGCATCCGGTTACAACCGTTCCAATCTGACCGCTTTTGTGGAACGGAGCCTCAAGAATCTGGAAACAGACTCGTTGGACTTGCTGCAATTACACTGCCCGCCTACCGATGTCTATTACACACCGGAAGTCTTTGGCATTCTGGATGATCTGGTCCAAGCCGGAAAAATCCGTTTTTACGGCGTCAGCGTAGAAAAAGTGGAAGAAGCCCTAAAAGCCATTGAATTCCCCAATGTTCAAAGCGTGCAGATCATCTTTAATATGTTTCGCCTTCGCCCTGCACAGCTCTTATTCGAGCAAGGAAAAAAACGCAAAGTCGGGATATTGGCGCGTGTACCCCTGGCTTCCGGTATGTTGACCGGTAAAATGAACGCAGATTCCACGTTCGCAAAAGATGATCACCGGGCTTTCAACCGCCAGGGTGAGTCCTTCGATCGTGGCGAGACATTTTCGGGTGTGGATTACGACACCGGCTTGCTGGCTGTCGAAGCACTCAAAGCAATTTGCCCGCCGGGAATGAGCATGGTGCAATTTGCCTTACGTTGGATCTTGATGTTTGATGCTGTCACTTGTGCCATCCCGGGTGCTAAACGCCCGTCTCAGGTAGACCAGAATTTCTCAGCCTCCGATTTGCCCCCTCTTTCGGATGAAACCATGGAACTCGTGCAAGCCATTTATAATCGCTACATTCGCGCGGAAGTACATGACCGCTGGTAGCAGGCGATAAAACTTAACCCGGCACTACCCGGGTGGAACGTGCCAAGGCTTGTTGCATCCGTTCAATTTCTGCTTCAGTTTGGATATTATTAAACTGATCCTGATGTTTTTCCATCACATGATCGAACGCCATTTTTGTTACTTCTTCCAAAGTCACGCCTTTTACAAAAAACTGGCAGGTCAAACCCATATCTTTGCAAGAATATCGAATTAACATTTTTTCCTCGTCAGGTATTTCCTTTTATTTCCAGTCTCGCAAATTCGAATACCTCAGGGATTAATGCGAGTTTTTCCTGGTCATTATTTATTTGGTTTCTAAAGTGTACTACAGTTTTGGCTATTTTCGAATTCCACCGCCTTCACCCCCGGCTGCAACCTTCCAAAAAACTCGTAGCTGGTCTGCTTTTATCCCTGGCTTCATTTAAGAAGGGTTTAAACTCGTTTTTTAATTTTGAAGAATAAATGTGTATAATCAAAATAGGTGGAATGGTCACATTTTGTACCTGTTCTTATTGTTTTGCACATTACAAACCAATTAAAATTAGGAAGTCTTGTTTCTTTTATTTTGGTTTGTGGTTATCAGAGCATTAATGGATTGTCTTCGAATCGGCTCGGCGAAAGTGAGTTATGAAAGAAAAGGTAGAATCTCGATTGGAAATGACAGAAGTCCTGGAGGGATATCCTTTTCTTAAGCAGTTCCTCCAAAATATTAAACAGGTTGTCTGGCTGGCGGATCCAAAAACGGATCAAATTCTTTATGTAAGCCCGACTTTCGAATCCATTTGGGGTCGTTCCTGCGAGAGTCTTTATGCGGACTCGTACTCCTTAATCAAAAGCATTCATCCGGAAGACCGCGTCAAAGTGATGTCTGCCCGCCCGGATGATAACCATATTTCCCTGGATCAATCCTACCGGATCATCAGACCAGACGGCAGTCAACGGTGGATTTCCGCGCGTATCTTTTCCATTGCTGCCGAATCTCATGCCCCCTCCTACCATGTATGTGTTGCCCAGGATACAACGGATCAATATCAGGTGGACCAGACGCTGCGCAAAGCCTTAGACCGCTCCCGGGAACAATTTACGCTTAGCCGGCGTATGAGCCTGGCGCGAAAACCCGAATCTGTTCTTAAAACGCTGATGTCTGCCTCTGAACTTCGATCTGCCAAACATGCCTTTGTTCTATTTTTTGAAACCTCAATGAGCAATTTACGTGATTTTGATATCCTTGCATCCTGGTCAACCCTGTTGAATCTGAGCACTTCAGACCAAAACACGCCTTTTAATGAAACCACATTGGTTGAAGAATTGGTTTTATTAGGTCTTTTTCATCCATCTAAGCCAACTGTAATAACGGAAATAAGCCAGGATATGCGCCTGACTCCCAATGTGCAGGAAGTGCTGAAAAAAAGGCAAATTCAGTCACTGGTCATTTTTCCTTTGGTCGCGTTAGGGAATTGGTTGGGTTGTCTTTTGGTCTTCTTCCCCCAGGAAAAGCATTTTGAGCCCATTGAGTTACGTCACCTTAAAGTCCTCGTAGATCAGGCATCGATCACCTTATATAATCTCCATCTCCTGGAGGTTGAAGCGGAATCCCGTCACGAAGCACAGAAAGCCACCGAGATTAAAACCCGATTTTTAGCGATGATATCGCACGAACTTCGCACGCCTTTAACATCCATAAAAGGGTTTACAACCACCCTGCTGGCAGATGATGTGACCTGGGAACCGGAAGAACAACGCGACTTTTTTCAAACCATTGATCAGGAAGCGAACCGCCTTCAGGAGCTGATCGACCATTTATTGGACCTCTCCCGTCTGGAGGAAGGCATGCTGCCAATTACCATGCAACCGCATTCTTTCGAAGAGATCGTTGCAGACGTTTTACCACAATTCCAGACGATGACCAAAAAGCATGAGCTGACTGTGCGATTGCCAGCCAATCTTCCATTCGTTAATGTAGATGCCAAGCGAATTGCCCAGGTGCTGGTAAATCTCGTCCATAACGCCGCTATCTATACACCGGAAGGAACTGCGATTATTCTCTCGGCTGCTGTTCGGGGTGATAGTTTGCAGGTCAGCATCATTGATCAAGGACCCGGAATCCCCCCGGAAGAACGCAAGCGCGTGTTTCAAGCTTTCCGTCGCGGGATTCGTGAAGAAAACGGCACAGGAAAAGGTGCCGGTTTAGGATTAGCCATTTGCAAAGGGCTGGTAGAAGCGCATGGTGGTAAAATCTGGATTAAAAAACAAACCACATCTGGAACTACTATTTCTTTTACCATCCCAATTGTAGTTTTGCCACTTGAAGGGGAATAACGAACTTATGGGAAATATACTAATTATCGAAGATGATCCAAATATAAGAAAACTGGTGCGCGTAAACCTGATCAAACGCGGTTATTCGGTCAGTGAAGCCGGGGATAGCCATCAGGCTATGGCTCTTTTCCAATCGGATGCGATCGACCTGGTTTTGTTGGACCTGGTCATCCCGGGGCTTTCCGGCGTGGACGTGTGTTCCTGGATCCGTGCACGTTCGGATGTACCCATCATTGTCTTAAGTGCCCGCCTGGAAGAAGATCTTAAGGTGGCTGCGCTGGATGCGGGTGCAGACGATTATGTGACCAAACCCTTTGGTCAGGAAGAACTTATGGCACGAGTACGGGCTTTTCTGCGCCGATCCTATGTCACAGCCGAAACCAATGACAAAAAAATACAAATCGGAGAGCTTTTTATCGACCTGGATGCGCGAAGGGTTTTTATTGGGGATACCGACTTGCATCTCACCCGAACTGAATATGCCATTTTTTCTGAACTGGCGAACCGGTTGGACGCCATTGTGACACATGACGAGCTAATTGCCCAGGTTTGGGGACCCGAGTACAGGGGCTCAAACCATTATTTACACAATTATTTAGGCAGACTCCGAAAAAAACTAAAGGACTACGGCGAGTTGCTGGAGACAATACCCGGAATGGGATACAACTTGCATTCAAAGAAAATCTATTAAAACTCTGCCTGATTACTTTTTTTTACAGTTTTGAGCGGGATGGCCAATGAAGGTCTTCCCGCTTTTTCAATAATTAATTAGAGTTTTAATAGGTTGTAACGGGGACATAGATAGCTTCTTTCGAATAGCATGGTATTGTAGCAAAAATCCATCTTAAGGAAGGAGGAACCATGGGAAACAATCATAAGAACAGCCTCAATGTGCTGCAGCAGATTCTTATTCAACCGAACATCGGGTTGGATACTGAAGTTCGTCAATCGGTTGTGTATCTTCTCAACACTGCCCTGGCCGATGAAGTGATTCTGACGACCAAAACACGTAACGCTCATTGGAATGTTCGTGGTCTTGATTTTTTCGAGCTGCATACACTCTTTGAGGCACAATACCAATTAATGAATAACATCTGCGATGAACTCGCCGAGCGGTCTCGTATGCTGGGAGGTCTTGCCATTGGAAGTCTCCAGGAATTTCTTAACAAAACACGTTTGAAAGAACAACCTGGTGTCATACCGGATATTCTTCATCTATTAGCAGATCACGAAACCTCGATTCGTTTCTTGCGTGAGGATGCCAGAAAATGCAGCGAGGATTTTGAAGACGAAGGAACTTTCGATCTGTTAATCAGCATCATGCGCATGCATGAAAAAATGGCCTGGATGCTTCGTTCTTTTATTGAGAACGAACCAAATGAACTCAAAAAACCGATTCTCTCTTAACAAAATAAAGAAATGCTCCGGATTGCGGATGGACAGAAAAAATGACCGCGGAGGTCGAATGAACCAAATTGACAAGTTAAAGCTTGTTGAACAATTCAGCAGAAAGTCGGACCTGGCTGTAGGACAAACAAAAATAACCCGGGTTTCGGATTTTATTAGCGTGTACATCGAAACGATTGGTGATATCGGGCACTCCGTTTATTTGGATGAGTACAAAGTGGATGGTATGACTTACAACGCAGGTTACAGCTCGCGCAGCGATACGCTTTACATCAGCCAAACAAGCTGAGGGCTGTAACAAATCTTAATGACCATCTTAACCTGAAGAAAAACGAAAAAAGAAAAAATAAACCAGAAGAAGGAAATAACAAATGAGTAAAAAAACAATTGAGACCAGAACCAAAGAAGATTTAGAAACATTGAAAGATGACGTCGCTGCCGGCATGAAAGAGTTCGGCGATAAAGTCAATCAGACTGCTGAAAATGTAAAAAAATATAATACATCCTTTATGGAAGATGGGGCAGCACGGTTCAGCCGGAAATTTGAGGGCTTGAAAAGTGATGCCATTGAAAAAGCAAATGATACCGTTAAAACAATCGGGAAAGATGTTAATCACGGATTAGATCAATATAACAAAAAAGTCCAGGACCTGGCAGACTCAATGCCCGGAGATTTCATCAAAAATTCAAGCCGGTACCCCTGGGTGGCAATTTCACTCATACTGGTTGCTGGTTTCACGTTGGGCTTTTTACTAAAACCCACACGCCAATCATTATAAAAAAAATTTACGAGGAGCGATTATGAACAACAATATTTTTGAAGGTAAATGGAAACAAATTCGTGGTCAGGCAAAAGAATGGTGGGGAAAACTCACCGATGACGACCTGGATAAAGTGGATGGAAAATACGACAAATTAGTCGGACTGTTGCAGGAGAAGTATGGTTACACCCAACAGCAGGTTGAAGAAGAATTAGAAAAGAGGACAAAATGACAGATTACCAGGAATCAAGTACCACACGTAGTGAAGTTGGACAGGAATCGCGAGTAGCGACCTTTAAAATCACACAATTGATTTGGTTATTTTTAGGCATACTCGAAGCATTGATTGGGTTACGGTTCATTTTTAAATTGATCGGTGTCAATGCGGCTGCACCATTTGCAAAGCTTGTTTACGGGTTTACTGATCTTTTTGTTATGCCATTTCAAAATTTGATCGGCACACCTGCAGCGGGCAACATGGTCCTGGAAATTTCTTCCATTATTGCCATGATTGTCTACCTGTTGATCGGTTGGGCTGTGGAGAGAATCGTGTACGTGCTCTTCTATCGCCCGCGTGGACCCGTGAGCGTGAGTCAGCGTGTCGTTTCGGAGCATATCCCACAACAACAACCTTTAGGCACAAGCCAAACAACGGTTACCAAAACCACTGACAACCGTCAGCCTTAATCCATTAAACACAAACTGGCAAACATTCCCGGCTTCATCTTGTGAAGTTCGTAAAAATTCCGGAAATGTTTGCCAGCAGGAAATGAGAAAGTAAATGAATTTGACAAACTTTATTTTGTGGCTCACCGTAGGTGCTGTAATCGGCTGGTTTGCCAGCCGGTTGGTGAAAGCTGAGCGCAAGCTCATCTATGCACCACAGCAAGCCAAAAAAAACTAATCAGCAACTCCAGGGTTTTTAATTGTAAAAATTAATCCCTGTGCAACCCTCAAACATTTTATTTTTACAGGAGAAAAAAATGAACATTCTGATCTATCTAATTGTTGCCGCCGTCATTGGCTGGATCGCGACCGAAATTATGCACGATCGCTCAAACCTGTTGATTAATATCGTTGTTGCCGTAGTTGGCGCATTCCTGGCTGGCTACTTCCTCAGCCCAATCTTCAAGGTTGGTACGATCAATGATGCCTTTACAATTCCGACCATGTTGGTCACATTGTTAGGATCCATCATTCTTCTTGCAATTCTGCGCCTTTTCCGCCGCGGTCGCCGTTAGGATCCTTTAATATCTCGGGTTCCATCAAAACTTTTCTGATTTCTCAAATTCAGAAAGGCATTCCTTAAACTTGTCTTCTTGTAGTGATACCGGAAGGTAACGAAACTTTTCACACGTACCACCCAATAAAAAGGAGAAATTCTATATGTGGACCATCATCATTATTTTATTTGTCTTATGGTTGCTCGGCTTTTTTGGCAAAAACATCAGTTCCAGTTTTCCTAAGACCGGAAATTGGATTCATACGTTGCTGGTTATTGCCCTCATTCTGGTTGTTTTGAAATTGCTTGGCGTCATTTAGATATTTCGGCGAGTTCGTAGACATTCACGGATTATTCACCCGCAAAATTTGCAGGATCAGTCAAATAAGCGGGTGAAATTTCATTTATGGTTGAATCTGAACAAAATTCCTTACAAACAGGAAGAATATGTCGCTTATTCCAACTTCACCCCCCGCTCCAATATCGTTTCGGCGAATTGTATGGGGCACGCTTGTCTTCGTCTTTGTTATTTTCTGCTTTTGGCTTTTCTACAGGTTTAATCGCGTTTTTTTTAGCATCTTTATTGCCATCATTTTAGGTACTGTGCTCAGACCCGTCGTATCCTGGTTGTATGCACACAGGCTACCCAGGATAGCAGGCAGCATTTTGGTCTATCTGCTTTTGCTCCTCCTGCTAACCGGATTCTTATTTCTGCTATTTCCTATGATTGCCGAGGAAAGCGGGAAGATTAGCGTTTCCATACCTGCCTATTATCAGAGCTTCCGTCTTTGGATGATCAAAAACCCCAACTATATCCTCGGACAATTAGCCGGGTTTCTTCCTATTAATTTGTCACTTCCCGTGCTGACCCAACCAACCGGACAGCAGGTTTTAGATAGTGCCGGGCAGGTGCTGGGTTTTATCAATTCGACCGCAAAATTTATCTTTTCAGCCACCGCAGTTTTATTACTCTCCTTCTATTGGACTCTTTACGGAACAAAGACCGTCCAGAGTCTTTTGCTCCTGATTCCAAAAGAAAAACGGGAAAGCTTTGATGAACTCATCACTGCCATTGAGACCAAGGTTGGATTCTTTATTGCCGGTCAGGGCGTACTTTGTCTGATTATTGGGGTCCTGGCACTCATTCTTTATCTGATCATTGGGCTTCCAAATCCATTTGTGCTGGCACTCATCGCCGGGATCATGGAAGCTGTTCCGATGGTGGGACCAATATTGGGTGCCGTTCCTGCCGGAATCATTGCCTTATCCATTGCCCCCTCTAAATTAATCTGGGTAGTTTTGGGTACGCTTGTCATTCAACAATTGGAGGGCAGCCTGCTGGTGCCGCGTATCATGCGCAGAGCGGTGGGGGTCAACCCATTTGTCTCCCTCTTATCGATTTTTGCTTTCAGTTCTCTTTTTGGCGTCCTCGGGGCGTTGATGGCAATTCCCATCGCAGCTATCATTCAACTCCTATTCGATCGATTTCTCTTTCACCCATCTGCAAAAGATCCGGAAACTTCACCCGAACGTGATTTCGCCAGCCGTCTTCGATATGAAGCACAGGACCTGGCACAGGACCTGCGGAAACAAGCCCGGCTGAGTAAAGACGGTTCCGATCTTCAGGTCAAGCAAATTGACCAGGTCATGGACGAAATTGAATCGATCACGACCGACCTGGACACCCTGTTGTCAGAAATCAACACCTCCGGTGAACTATGACCAAAAAAATAATTGGTTTCGGTATCGCCATTATGACCACGGTACTCTCGTTGGCAATTTTGTGGCAGTTCCATATCGTTGTTGTATATGTAATCATCTCAATAACCATCGCTGCAACCATTCGTCCCCTGGTCGACCGCATAAAAGGACGTGGTTTGATCCAGCGGATGATCTGGATTCTATTATTTCTGGTTGCTCTAACCGGCATCGGACTGTTAATTTTCTTATCAAGCAAAGCTGCCATCCAGGAAATTCAACATCTGGCCAATACGGTTTCCATTCGGGATAAATGGCAGCTGCCGATCTGGTTACAAGGTACGACCTTTGAAAATGCCCTGCTCCCCCGTTTACCCCAGCCCAGCAAGCTTTTCCAGGCAGTCACCGGTGAACATGGTCAGCTTGTGCTGCCAACCTTACTAGGGTTGACACAGGGTCTGGCAGGCACAGTCAGTGCTGTTTTTGTCATTTTATTCTTAAGCATTTATTGGATCATCAACCAGATTAATTTCGAACGTCTGTGGCTCTCTCTCTTGCAAACAGAGCATCGCAAGCGGGCACGGGGTATCTGGCGCAATATTGAACGCGACCTGGGGGCATATATTCGCACCCAAATGGTTTACAGCCTCCTGGCGGGCGTGCTGTTTGGTTTGGGATACTGGCTGCTCGGATCTCCCTATCCCTCCCTACTGGCACTAACCGGAGCATTGGCATGCCTGATTCCGGTCGTTGGCGTTGTACTTGCTGTCATTCCGCCCCTTTTAATCGGGCTGTTAACCGGCCCGGAACTCAGCATTTTTACAATGCTCTACACCATCCTGATCTTAATCACCCTGGGAATTTGGGTCAAGCCGCGCCTGTTCAAACGGCAGTGGGATAACCCTATCCTGACCATCATTACGCTCATGATCATGGCAAACGCCTTTGGATTCATTGGTATCTTCATCGCCCCACCGGTTTCCGCGACCTTTCAAATTCTGTGGCACATTCTGGTCAGTCACCGATATTCCAGCGGAGCTGCTTCGCAGGTTTCGGACCTGCGCGAGCGCCATGCAAAGGTTCTGGAGACAATTCAGACAATGGCCGAGACCCCGCCTGTGGTCACCAGCAGCATGGCACGTCTTTCAGAATTGATAAACCAGGCCGAGCCGGTATTGCAAAAAGCCATGGAGGCTGCCGATCCGCTGGTCCCGCCTGTAAAATTTTAATATCCCGGCAAACGGTATTAATAGGGTTTTAAGAGTCTATAACGGGGACATGGCGAGTCTGTTTCGGATAAGATGAATGATACGGTAAGTTATATCGATCAAGTATTGGAGAAATATGGAAACAAAGCTATATGTAGGTAACATGTCCCACGAAACAACTGAGCAGGAATTGCGCACAATGTTTAGTGAAGCCGGCACAGTAGGTTCGGTTGAAGTCATAATGGATAGAAATACAGGAAAAGCCAAAGGATTCGCCTTTGTTACGATGAGTAACCAGGTCGAAGCCGAGAAAGCCATCAGTATGTTTGACGCGAAAGAAGTAAATTCACGAACCTTAAAAGTTAACATCTCGAAACCACGTGAAGAACGACCCTATACTTCCAACCGGAATTAGGCTGTAAACAATCTAAGGTTCAGGATTAAGGAGTAATTATGGGACGTAAAGGTGTAAGCAAACGAAAAGCACCAAAAGTAAAGAACCAGCAGGAACCTGCTAAGAATTCAAATAGCCCGGTATCCTCTGCAATGCGCGCTTCCGAAGCCCCTGCGATCAGATCGACAGGAAAAGAAGAAGCAGATTCCAAAAAGAAATCAAGCGGCTCTAAAAAGCGCTAGGCTTTCAGAAACAAAACAATCAGCATCGAACCCGGGAAATCAGGTTCGATGCTTTGTTTATAGATATTTAATAGAAGCTATATGGGACTTTGATAGGTCATTTTTAATATGATTAATTAAGATGGCAACTATTAATTCATGTACTCACCGGAACGAGAAAGATCTTTGATGAAGCGCTCCCCGTCCGCCCCAACAAAAACCGACCCGCAAATACCCATTTCCATTCAACCCAACATAGGGCTGGATGAAGAAATAAGGGGAACAGTTGTAGATCAACTCAATGTTCTCCTGGCAGATGAGGTCGTATTGAATATGAAAACCCGCAGCATCTATTGGCAATTAAACGGGCACCTATCTCTCAAATTTATTTCTATTTTTGACCAACAGATTCACCAGCTTAATTGTGCAATGGATGAGATCGCCGAGCGGATCAATATCCTGGGTGGTGTTTGTCTCTTCAGTTTTGAAGAAATCCTGAATGCGACCCATTTTAAGGAAAAAAGCACAATACCTGCCAGCATCAGCCTTCTGACAGACGACCACGAAACCCTTATCCGTCTTTTACGTGATGACATCCAGGCCTTTGGCGGGATTTATGATGATCAGGGGACATTTCTAATGCTGATCAGTATTTTAAGGGTGCACGAAAAGATTGCCAGCGTACTGCGCTCTTTTGTCGAGCCGGATTAGTCTCGCAACCCGAATCGGAACCACAGACTAGCGCCAAAGAACTGGAAAAGTATGCGGTGTTTCAATTCTTTCCAGGATATAAGGTAGAATGAAATAGGCGCTTAATCGCGTTTAAGGAGCAAGAGATGAAAAAAGAAGTAGGACTATGGATTGACCGGCGCAAAACAGTCATTGTGACGATTGAAAATGATCAGGAAATAACGCGGGAAATTCGATCCAACATTGAAAATCACGTCCGCCCAACCGCAAAGAACCGCGTGAAAAGCACCAAAAAAACCGCAGAAACAAGTGCGAATGAACTACAGGAAAAAAACTTCGGCGATAACCTCCGCAATTATTACACCGGAGTGATCTCCATGATTCGCTCCGCTGATTCAATCTGGATTATAGGTCCCGGGGAAGCAAAGGGCGAACTGGAGCACATGCTGCAGAAGGAAGGCCTTGGGGAACGGATTGTGGGTATTGAAACCGTCAACAAAATGACCGATCCGCAGATTCAAGCTAAAGTGCGGGTACATTATCAAGCTTATTAGGGCAGCTGAGTTAAGAAAAACATTTAACCACGAAATACACGAAAAACGCGAACATTTTTTTATTTAAAAATACACGAAAAAGAGATTTTTTGACCACTTGTACCCACCTGTCCCCTGCCCGGTTTTTGGGCATGGGGATTGCGGGTACGAAATACACGAAAAACGCGAACAGTTTTTATTTTAATTTCAAAAGACACAAAAGACTCGAAAAAAAGATTCAAATCTGTGGTTATAAAACTACCCGCTCAATTGTTGCCCGTGGATGATGACCAAAATTAACCAACAATCCAAGCTTTATTCCAGTTGCTTTTAAATAATTGATTAATTGCGCTTTATGTTCATCTCCGGTTTCTTTCATCGCTTTGATCTCGACAATGATTTTCCCGTAACAAAGAAAATCCGGTTTATATGTTTGTGATAAAGATTCCCCTTTATAAACCAGCATAATCGGTACTTGTGCTTGAAATGGTATACCCTGCCTGACAAACTCCTTCTCCAGGCATTCCTGATAGACTGCCTCGAGAAAGCCGCACCCCATCTCGCGATAAACCTCAAAAATGGCACCATTTATCGCAAAACTTTCGTCTTTAAAAATAATATCTGTCTCGTTTTTAGTTTGTTTGAGTAGGATGTGGTCCATAAAGTTCTCTCATAATGAATGACTGTGACGGATATCCCCACAATTTTATTCAACACGAAATTCATTATAGCAGTATAAATTAGCTCAAAACAAATTCCTTGTTAACAAAATTCCGGGAATTCATTACAAATCACTTTTTCGTGTATTTGCATTAACAAACAATCTCTTTTTCGGGTGTTTCGTGTATTTCGTGGTTAATAAAATCTCTTTTTCGTGTATTTTCTTTTACAAACAATCTCTTTTTCGAGTGTTTCGTGTATTTCGTACCCACAGGGGGCATAAATACCCGCAGGGGGTACAAGTGGTCAAACAATCTCTTTTTCGTGTATTTGCATTAACAAACAATCTCTTTTTCGGGTGTTTCGTGTATTTCGTACCCACAGGGGGCATAAATGGTTAATAAAATCTCTTTTTCGGGTGTTTCGTGTATTTGCATTAACAAACAATCTCTTTTTCGAGTTTTTCGTGGGGTTCGTGGTTAAAATTTTTTTTACTGGTTTTTCGTATTTCCGATGGCGATCAAGTAAATCGAGCCGGTGCCG
>PHBS01000228.1 GCA_002841995.1 Chloroflexi bacterium HGW-Chloroflexi-8 | reverse complement strand
AGAGCATCGGCGTTTGAAGAACTGGTCGTTTCCATGGCCACCAGGGTTACAAGTTGAAGCAGGTGATTTTGAAACATATCTCTCACCACCCCGGCCTTTTCATAATATTTTCCGCGACCTTCAACTCCAACCGTTTCTGCAACTGTAATTTGAACGTTTTCAATATAATTGCGATTCCAGACCGGCTCAAAAATTGTGTTGGCAAATCTGGCGATCAAAATATTTTGAACTGTTTCTTTGCCCAAATAGTGGTCTATTCTGAACACTTGTTTTTCTTTTAATACCTCATGCAGCATCTCATTGAGAGCACGTGCACTTGGCAAATCAGCACCGAACGGTTTTTCGATCACCACCCTTCGCCAACCTTCTTTCTCATCCAACATTTTTTTGGCAGCTAGCCCTTTGACGATCAGCGAAAAGAAGTCAGGCGGTGTGGCTAGATAATACATGCGGTTGGCTGCGCCATTTTCCATTTCAGTTAATTCTTTATTAAAACGGTTGTATGTTTTGGGGTCTGAAAAATCGCCAGAGCGATAGGTTATTTTTTGTGAAAAAATCTGCCAGGCTTTCTCATCAATTGGCTCGGATGAATGTTCGACCAGACTAGTACGGCATGTCTGACGCAAGTCTTCGTCACTCCATAGACGAGTCGCTGCTCCAAAAATGCGGAAATTTTCCGGCATTCGTTTTTTAATGTACAAATTGTACAAAGCCGGGATGAGTTTGCGATGAGAAAGATCGCCTGAAGCGCCAAAAATAAGGATGGAAGTGTTTTCAGTCATTTTTTGATCCATAATTCAACAATTATGACACAAACAATCCGAATAAAACAGGGTCTTATGCCAAATAACTAAATCCTTATACAAATTGTTACAAGATCATGAGTATCCGTTTATGGCTGCTCAATTCAGCATAAAGCGCATCCATTTGGGCGCGGCTTTCTGCAATAAACTTTAATGAGACTGATCGATATTTATTGCCATTGGATAATTTACTCATTATATTTTCTTCCAATAATTCAGGGACATGTGTACGTACAATGGCAATAACGAAATCCTCAAAATCCGGTTCATCTAGGCCAATTACTTTTAACGGGAAGGGAATGGGGTATTCCAGTACAACAGGTGGGTTTGCCATTATTAGAGCCTCATCAAATATATTCATGGTTTTATGCCATTTTTTGTTACTCATTTTACATAATAAACACAATTACATTTTACTCTTTACTTACGGAAAATTTGTTTATTAGGATTGTATACTAATAGTGGTTGATTATTCTTTTGTCAAATACACGGGTAAATTATGCTAAAACGAATTTTTCTAAGTCTACAAAGAAATTGGTTTTTGTTCATAGTAGTCACCTTTTTTATCAGCTCAATAGTAATATTTGAAGTCATTATTAACACCACCCGTAAACAAAGAGCAATAGCCGAAGTAAGCAGCCAATTAACTACCATGGCAAATTTGAAATCACTGCAAATTCATAATTGGCGATCAGAAAGATTGATCGATGGACAAACTTATCAAACTGATTATCTCGTTTCAGAAGATATCTATTTGCTTTTTCAAGATCTAACTGATTACCTTGCCACTAAAAAAAGTATGGATCGCATGCGTTCTTTATTGAAAGATCCTAATTATTCGTCAATTTTCTTGCTAGATGATAAGGGCAATGAAATTTATCATGTTGGATATTTTTACGACACACTTAGAGAAAACATTTTTGACCAGATATACTCGATAAGTCTAACTCGAGAAATTGAAATCACCAGCTTGTATAGAGATGCTAATGGGAAAGTAAAAATGGATATGGTTGCCCCCGTTTTTCTAAGGGGAGATCATTTTCAACCTATCTTGGCATATCTTGTTTACATAATCACCCCTGACGAAATTTTATATCCACTGCTTCAATCTCAACCTACATCTTTTAGTACTGCTGAAACTTTGTTGGTTCATAGAAAAAATGATGAAGTTGAATATTTAAATGAATTGCGATTTATAGATAATTCAGCTTTAGATTTGACAATACCAATCACTGAATCTCAAACTCTAGCAGTCATGGCCGTTAATGGGGTAACTGGAACAGTTACAGGCGTTGATTATCGCGGCATACCTGTTATGGCATCTATTGTTTCTGTTGAAGGGACAGATTGGAAAATAATTGCCAAAATCGATTTGGAAGAAATAAATAAACCCATCAGGCAGCAGTTAATTAGCACATTAATGACAGCAGTTTTATTAATTGCTGCTGGTCTTATAAGTGTCTCGGTTTTATGGCGAAAACAGTCTGCAAGTGTGACCAAAGGACTATCTGACTCAGAAAAACTCCGGAAAAATCTTGAAGAGAAATATTCAACGCTTTTCAATCAGGCGAACGATGCAATTTTATTAGTAGAAGAAAATGGCAGAATTTTGGAAGCCAACGCACAGGCAGTACAAATGTATGGTTACTCTGAAGAGGAATTGATCAAATTATCCGTCAGTGAATTGAGGGATGACTCGGTAAAACATACGGTTCCTCTGGATATGGAACAGGTAAAAAATGGGTCTGCAAATATTTTCCAGACCACCCATAAAAAAAAGAATGGCGAATTGTTTCAGGTTGGTGTCAGCTCAAGATATCTTTCAATAGATGGAAAAGGGGTTTTTCAAAGCCTGATCAGGGATATCACCAAAACGAAGCAGGCAGAAGAAGAATTGCGTTTATCAGAACTTGCATTAAAAAAAGCTCAAGCCGTCTCTCACGTGGGATCCTGGGTCTGGTACCTAAAAGAAAACACAGTTGAATGGTCTGATGAAATGTTTGCGATCTATGGGTTGGATAAACAAAACTTCAACGCTGATATTTCTGAAATCATAAAAACAACTACTTATGGTGATGATCTTGAACGAATAACGCGGTTAAATCATGAAGGCATTAATAGCAAAACCTTATTTTCTTATGAGTATCGAATTATCAGACCGGATGGGAGTATTCGCGATATTTGGGCTGAGGTTGGTGAGTATT
>PHBS01000227.1 GCA_002841995.1 Chloroflexi bacterium HGW-Chloroflexi-8 | reverse complement strand
TAATATAATCATCAGCACCAAGCTCCAGACCTTGCAGCTTGTCGCTACGCTCATCTTTCTGTGTTAGGAAGATAACTGGGATATGACTGGTTCTGGAATTCGATCGCAATCTTCTACAGACTTCATATCCGTCAATATCAGGTAGCATGATGTCTAATATAATCAAATGGGGCATCGTCAGGCGAGTCTTTTCCATTGCAATTTCGCCGCGCAGAGCAGTATCGACCTCATATCCCTGGGAAGAAAAGAATATTTTTAACATGCTGGATATATCCAGATCATCTTCCACAACCAGTAATCGGGCTTTACTCATAATTACCTCCAAATAAGGAAAAATAGACCTCATAAAATTTCTTTTTTATGTATATATCTTATGAAATCGAATCAAATTGACAAATATAAAAACAAGACCATTAATTAGATAATTTAATGGTTGTAAATTTATTATACCTTTGAATTTCAGGCGCTATTAGCAGGAACAACGAGAATTTAATGGAAGAAAGTTGCTATTATGAATATAAAATCACCAGGATTCTTGAGTTAATTCCCCTGTTTTTGGATAAAGCCTATGATGAAGATCTGACTGAGCTAATCGGTGGTGATCACTATCCTCATAATGAATATCGTGATCTATCACCCGCCGTTCTGATGAGCTAATTAACACCACATCTGATTCGATCGTACGAGCAGGATAAATAACCATACCGGCACCAATTCGACAGTTGTGACCAACACACCCACCAAGGACAGGGCGATTCGCATTCGACAAATCACCATTTGTATTCCGCGCACGAAGATTAATTGGTAGTAGGTTAAAATCGGTGAATGTTGTTCCAGCACCAATAAAAGAATTTCTGCCGATGACACTCATTTGTAAACAGGTATTCTGTGCAACCATGCCATTATCCATAATAGTGGTCATAAATAAGGATGCCCGGAAAGGCAAGAAAGTACCATCTCCAATAACAGATAACATCAGGTTACAACCCTGCGAAATGTTCACGTTATTTCCTATTATGCAGTTCTCAATCACCGCTCCTGCACCAATCGTGACATTGTCGCCAATCGTGGTGGGACCATGAATAATTGCAGAAGGGTCAATGGATGTATTTTTGCCTATCTTTACCAATTTTGAACACTGCAATAATTGTTTTCCTTCCATCATGGCTGTTCCGAGTATGCCAAGTTTGAAAATGGGATCATGCTTTAATTTGTTTTCGAATTTTGCACCTCTCCCAAACAATCCAAATACTGTATCAGCAATAAAAATATGGACCCAGGAATCTATTGCAATTAAAAAATGTAACGGGACATTGTAGACCAGATCACCACCATTAATTGCCATGTAAGAAGGAATGTGATAATAACCAATTTCCCTGGAGTCCATACCAATAAAGATTGGTTCAATATCATCTGTGGGTCCATTCGGGAAGTACCATAAATCAGCTAAATAGAAATCTTCTTTCTTTGTATAAGAGTTTGAAAGTGGTAAGCAGTGTTCCCGAAAAGCAAGATCCTCAATTTGAAAAGCAGCCTGAACCGCCCCCCCTGCACTTATTGCTTTGTCAATAAACAAGTCCATATAATCCTGATCAAAAAACAGATTATCTCGGTACATCAAGCAAGGTTCATGAATATCTGGCAAGCGTTGATTGGCAGTCAATTCTAATTCAGCGTTTGTATACTTACTTAGCACATCCCGCTGCGCCAGCCATAAGGGTTTGTTTTGAATTCGCAAATCCCGAGCTGGTTCGTTGAAAGGCAACACTTGCTGTTCTGAATGAAGGATTATTTTTAACAATTTTCTTCTTAATTCCCTAAAGGTTTTTTATTGATATTAATTTGAAAGACGTTTCTTAATTCTTCATTTAGAACAATAGAGTTCATCACGAAGAATCTTCCACCCGAATTCCAAGATAAAAATTCTTTTACAAATCCTTTAAAAAATGCTCCCCAAAATTCATTTAGCAAAAAACGGTCATTTTCATTTATAACTTGCCAAAGCCACTCACCCGAATTATTTATGACATTAATTCTCCATGGGCTATTGTTTGATACGAATTCTGATAATTTGTCAAAACCGCACAAATATCTTTTTGTTGTATTAAGCAACTTGAATTCAAGGCTGTCCAGGTCATAGTCATTTCCTTTTAGTCGCAAAAATGATCTCTGTGATGCCTCCCCAATTCGGGTCGAAATTCCCAATGCGCCCCTCTTGCCAAATCTTTTCTCAATATCCCCATTATTTAAAAACATTAAATTTAGTGTCTCTGATTCGAGAATGTTTTTCGGTTTGTAACTATTTTCATTATCCCAAGAGGAATAAAGATAATGGTCACCCAAAACCTCTCCAATGCCGTTTTCGAGAATTTGTATCATACTGGTTGAAAAATCAGAATTTATCATTGTCTTTAATATCTTTCCATTGTTAATCTTTATTTAAGAACCGGTGGATAGATTCTGAAAATAATTGTGGTTCATCTAACATTATGAAATGCCCGGATGATTGAAATATTTCGATCGTTGCTTTCGGATTTCTACTTTTTAATAATTCACTTTGGTTTGGTGAGACAATATTATCATTTTTTCCATACATTCCCAAAATAGGTATCTTTATCTCACGAATGCTTGAAGATAAATCCGTATTTCGTAAAGAAGCGATACTTTTCAAAAATGAATTCAATGATGTATTTGTAATATCATGGTCCATAATCTTCGGAAAATTCGGGTCACTACAAATTCTTGGGGCATAAAATTTCATTAATGATCGAAAAATATTGAAATTCGAAAACAAGAATGAGGCAACAATCTTTCTTCCGGCTAATTTAAGAGGAAATGCCAATGAGTCTCCCAATATAGGTGAACCAATTACAGTGATTTTTGAGACTCTTTCAGGGTATATCAAACCTGTTTGTAAACTCACTGTCCCCCCCATACTATGACCAATAAGTGGGGCTTGTTCAATTCCCATCTGATCCATAAATTGTATTATTAGGGTCACAAAATCC